>WGFF01000128.1 GCA_015492355.1 Deltaproteobacteria bacterium | reverse complement strand
GTCTACACTGTGTATTACATCGAAGAGTTCAACAGCATGTTTAACCTTGTTTTTCTGCAGGTGGCCAATAAGGTGCCATCTCAGGGATACCTTTGCCTTGATCTTCTCTATCTTTTCCTTTGCCTCCTGGACGTAGTTCTCACCGAAGTCCCTGATACCTGCTGAGATAGCCTCCTTTATCTTCCTTACATCCACTGTCTTTGTGGCGGCAATAAGGGTAATCTCTGCGGGGTCTCTGCCCGCCCTTCTTGCCGCCCTTCTTATACGGTCCATTACGTACAGGAGGTTTTCCTGGATAGAGCTCGCCATCCAAACCCCTTAAAAGGTCTGAATTTCTCACTCCTCTCCCTCCCGAATGCTAACACCTTATAGCATATCTCAAACCTCAATCCAAGGAATTTTTTAACAAAATCATGAATTTTTCAATCTCCCCTGACCAGTCCCTCCGGGAAGCCCACGAAATGGAGCCAGCTCATCTCCCAGACAGCACCGATGAAAAGAAAGATCACCACAAGCACATAGAGCATCATCCCATCCCGAAGCGAGACCATAACCGCCTCTTTTCTCGAAGTCTTACCCTTTCTTCCTGGAAAAAGTAGACTCAGACCCAGGTCCATTCCCACAGCGGATGAAAAGCAGTACCCCCCGAACTCGAAAAAGAAGGTGCCGTAAAAGATAAGTGCAGTAATGGGGTCCCTGTCCACGCCGTAAAAGAGTATACCCACGAGCAGGCTCCTCGATATGGCTGTCATGTAGGGCAGAAAGAAGATAATCCCTGGTATGGTGGTTGACAGGAATGCACCGAAGATGAGATTGAACAGAAAGGTATAGAGTATTTTTAGGCTGAGATAGGGTGCGAGGAGCCCGCGCAGTGGCTTGAGGAAGAAAAGGTCCTGTATGTCCTGTAAGGTCCTCTCCCTCAGTTCCAGTATCTCGGGTATACCCTGAGAGACGAGCCACTGCCCGGTGAAGAAAAAGAAGAGTGTGGTGAATACAAGGAGTACGACGAGGTTTCCTGTCCGCCCGAGGGCGGTATGTATGCCTTTTGAAAGCCCTGCAAGATTCCATCCGTCCATATCCATCACCCCGCGGTTATTTAAAAGACCGTTATGAGTATTACACCCCCAACCATTACTGTACTTCCCAGCAGTCTTTCCTTTATCCTCTCCTCACCAAAGAGGAACTTGCCATAGAGCACACTGAATATGAGGCTCGTCCTCTTTATGGATATCATATATGCCACATCAGTGAGGCTTATGGCTACAAAATGGCTCACTATCATGAGGGCAGTAAAGAAGCCTATAAGAGAGAAGGACATGGGTCTTGAGAATATATATCTTACCCTGTTGTTCAGCAGTATGAAAGGTGTAAGTGAGATGGTGAGCACAAAGGGATAGAAGACCCCGAAGAATACAGGGTCTGAGTGCTGTACAGCAACCTTGCCCAGGGTGGAGGTAATACTGTATATGAAGGCGACTATGAGCATGAAAAGAGAGCCCCTCTCCCTCCATATCGCCTTTAGCGGTGCAAGCACACCCTCTTTTAATGCCCCTGCATTGAGAAGATACGCACCGAGGGCTATGAGCAATATACCCACAAAGCCTGTTCTGTCGGGTAGTTCCCCAAGGATTATAAAGGCTATGAGTATTATGAAGACAGGGCTAAATGCCATAAAAGGTATGGTAAGGGAGAGGGGTGATAGTTTTATAGCCTTTACATAGAGTATAAGTGCTGTTATCTCCAGTGGAAGCAGGAGAAATACAGTGGTCCAGAACGTTCCATCGAGGGATGGCAGGGGTACGAAGAGAAAGACCACCAGTAAAAAGGGCAGGGCATACGCCTCCCTTACCCATGTTACGACAAAGTCGTCCGTTGAGGCGAGTGCCCTCTTTGTGAGGGCATCCGCTGTGGAGAGGGAAAAGGCTGTGAGAAAGGCAAAAAAGACCCAGCTCATATCTCCTCCATCCCCTTCCCCAGGGGACGACGGGCTTCAGGACTCTCTGGAAGGGTGGTTCAAAGAGATGGGGCTCCTTTTCAAGAAAAGGGACCCTGCCTTATTTTACCATCAGGCGGGTGAATAAAAAACTTGTATGGAGGGATAGACCTGATTATACTCTCTTTGTGGCGGAATGGATAGACTACTCCATTCCGAAATGGGAGGAATTCCTTAGATAGTGGGATATGGACTCTATCCTCTTTTCGAAGAACGTATCGAAGTCGGTGGCTATCCTTGTAAGTATCTTTATTGATGCATAGGGGTTGTAGCCTGCCTTCTCTGCAAAGTACATCCCCTTGAGGTCTGCGACTATCTCCCTTGAGAGGTGACCTGGCAGACCACTGTTGTCAAGTATGGCAGGCAGGGGCTTTATGCTGTAGTCCCTGAGCATTATATGGGATATCTCGTGACCTATGACAAATGCCAGTTCATCGTCCGACTGGGAGACATTTATAAGACCGGTGGTTATGACTATGGTGCCATCAGGATACACACATGCATCTATGGCAAACTCTGGTACGACAACCACGTTTACCTCTATACCTGCTACATTTGCCACCCTGAGGGCGATCCTCTTTATCCGGGCTCTGTGCGCATCAAGGTTGTCTCCACCGGATACAGAACCGCACCAGACCATGGACAGTACCATGAACAGTGGGATTATCTTCTTGAAAAATCTCATAATTCCACTATACAGGACCCTGGTTTTTTCTTTATTTATTATTTCGACAGAAATGTCGAAATCCTTGAATAAAAATAGTCATATTTATTTTAAATAATTCAGATGAAAAAATCAACAGAAATCCATGCAAGGGCACTCATGGTTCAGGGTACAGCCTCTCATGCGGGCAAGAGCCTTATTACAGCGGGCATACTCCGCATACTCCGTGATATGGGGCTGAGGGTTGCACCCTTCAAGGCGCAGAACATGGCACTTAATTCCTTTGTAACCGAGGAGGGTGGAGAGATGGGCAGAGCCCAGGCTCTACAGGCGATGGTGGCGGGTGTGAGACCGACCTGTGATATGAACCCCATCCTCCTCAAACCCACGGACGATTCCAGGACACAGGTAATAATCCATGGAAGGGTCTATCGCACCATGTCAGCCCTTGAGTACCATTCCTTCAAGAAAGAGGCAAGGCGGTTCGTCCTTGAAAGCTACACCAGGCTTGCAGGGGAGTTCGATGTGGTGGTTATCGAGGGTGCAGGAAGCCCCGCAGAGATAAACCTCAGGGATAATGATATTGCAAACATGGGGGTCGCAGAGATGGTGGACTGCCCTGTGGTACTGGTGGGGGATATAGATAGAGGTGGGGTATTCGCCTCCATAGTGGGGACACTCGAACTCCTCGAACAGAAGGAGAGGGAGAGGATAAGAGGTCTTATCATAAACAAGTTCCGTGGTGACAGGAGACTGCTTGAGGATGGAATAGACTACCTCGAAAGACGTACAGGTGTGTCTGTGGTTGGGGTGATCCCGTACATGAAAGACCTGAACCTCCCTGAGGAGGATGGTGTCAGTGTGGAGGGAAAGGAATGGAATGCTACATCCCGGAGAGAGGGGATAAACATCCACGTAATACGCCTCCCGAGGATATCCAATTTTACGGACTTCGATCCCCTGAAGACAGAAAAGGACGTGACCGTGAGATACATACACTCTCCCGTGGAGGTCGAAGGGGCAGACCTCGTGGTAATCCCGGGGAGCAAGAATACCATAAAGGACCTCCTCTGGTTCAGGGAGAGGGGTTTTGTGGAGGCGCTCGGACGATTCATGGAAGGCAATGGAATGGTTGCTGGAATATGCGGTGGTTTTCAGATGCTCGGAAGGAGTATAAAAGACCCCCTCGGTGTGGAATCCGAGATTGGAGAGACCATGGGGCTATCTTTTCTGGATACGGAGACCGTGCTTACAGATACCAAAAAGACCTTCCAAGTCATGGCAAGGATAGATGGCTTTTACGGTATGGATTGTACGGTCAGGGGCTATGAGATACACATGGGCGAGACCACCTCTATGGTAAAGCCATTCGCAAGGATAGAGAGGAGAAACTCCAGGAGGGTAGATATCGAGGATGGCGGTGTGTCAGCGGATGGAAACACATGGGGTACGTACATACACGGCATCTTCGATAATGATAGATTCCGCACGGAGTTTTTAGATATCCTGAGGCGCAGAAAGGGCTTGCCCCAGGGAAAGGAGAGGAGTTTTCTTGAAGACCTCGAAAGATCCATTGCCATGGTTTCGGATACACTCAGAGAGAATCTCGATATGAATAGACTCCTCGATATTATATGGGAAAGGACCTGAATTTATGT
>WGFF01000127.1 GCA_015492355.1 Deltaproteobacteria bacterium | reverse complement strand
GTAAAAGGGATGTCCAGGAGGCAGAAAGGTTCTGGAAGGAAGGATGAACGGGTACCATCCCTCTGTTTCCCTGCCCCCTTTCCCAGAAGACTTTGGATTAGAAGTTTTGGGGAAGGGAGTTTGAGGGAAACCCATTTTACAAAAGGGGTTTCCCTCAGAATACAGACAGATTTTAGTCCGAAAAAAATTATATACCTGTATTCCATAACCCACCTTTTGCCGTTGACAATTCATATCATAAATAGTATTCTATTAAGTTCATAATTCTACATCCCGCTGTAGGATAGAAAAGATGGCTGATGTAATACCCTTCAGGGGCATCCTGTACAATCAGGAAAAGATAGGTGATATGAGCAAGGTGGTGGCACCACCGTATGATGTTATAACACCCGGGCTTCAGGATGCCCTTTACAGAAGACATCCGTACAACATAGTGAGATTGATACTCGGTAAAATAGAACCAGACGACAGACCCGGGTGCGACAGGTATTCAAGGGCTGCGGATGAGCTCAGGAGATGGAAGGACGAAGGGGTGCTTGTACGGGATGAGAGACCTGCCATCTACTGCTATACCCAGACCTATACAGTGGATGGCTCAAAACGCACAAGAAAGGGTTTTATAGCCCTTTCGAGGCTTGAAGCCTTTGGAAAGGGAAGGGTCTATCCCCATGAAAGTACCCTTGCAGGACCAAAACAGGACAGGCTCAAACTCATGGAGGCTTGCAGGGCGAATTTTTGCTGTATATTCAGCCTCTACAGGGACGACAGGACCGTTACATCCCTCCTTGAAGAGGGCATCAGAGAGTCTGCACCTATCATGGACATCCTCGATGACGATGGCATAGAAAACAGACTGTGGAGGATAGACGATCCAGAGGCAATAAAAGGGATATCCTCTGCAATGGAAGGCAGGAGACTCTTCATAGCAGACGGGCATCACCGTTACGAGACAGCCCTCACATACAGAAATATGATGAAAGAGAAAACCGCCGGTTTTACGGGCAGAGAGGCGTTCAACTACGTGATGATGTACTTTTCGAGCATGGATGACGAAGGACTTGCCATAATGCCTACCCACAGGGTAGTGCACAGTATCGAAGGATTTGAGCCGGTCTCGTTCCTCAAAAGATGCACCGAGTATTTTGATGTGGACGAGATAACCTTTGAGGATGGAGGAGAACCAAAGGCGCGCGAAAGGCTTGCAGGGCTTATGAAACACAAGGGGCAGAGCCTTCCAGCCTTTGGACTCTATATCAGGGGGCTGAATGCGTATCATCTCCTTACCCTTAAAAGTAGAGATATAATGGACAGGGTCTCCAGTGGTTCCATGCCAGAGGTGTTTAAGGAACTCGATGTAACCATACTCCACTCCCTTGTGCTCTCAAGGATACTCGGACTTACAGAGGAATCGCAGAAAAGACAGGAAAATATCATCTACATCAAGGACCTGAGCACAGCAATAGATGAGACCAGGAAAGGAAAGAATCAACTCGCCTTCCTTCTCAATCCAACCAGGATAGAACAGGTAAAGGCAGTGGCAGAGGCTGGTTATGTTATGCCCCAGAAATCGACCTACTTCTATCCAAAACTCCTATCAGGCATTGTAATAAATTCCCTCGAGGCAGAAGAAGCAGTGGTACTACCTGCTGAACTGTAGCGATAAGAGAGATGGTGGATACAGTCCACGGGGATGAAAAAACACTTACAGAAAGACTCGGACCTTACTCTTTCATACAGGGCAAAAAGGGGCTCAGGACGACACAGGACCCTTTTATTCTTGCAGATTTTGTCCTTCCCCTTGAAAGACACGACAGTGTGCTGGATATCGGTACCGGTACGGGTGTAATACCCCTTCTATTAGCATGGAAGAGCGAAGTAGAGAGTATAAAAGGTGTGGAGATAGAAAGGGATGTGGCAGAAATCGCAAAGAGGAATGTGTATATAAATGGACTCGCCTCAAGGATAGAAATAATAGAAGGAGACTACAGGGCACTCCCATCAATCTATCAACCCTGTACATTTTCGTGTATCGTGAGCAATCCACCCTACCTCAGAAAGGGTGAGGGCAGGAGAAGCCCCCTTGAGCAAAGGGCGATCGCAAGGGAAGAGATAATGGGTGGCTTTGAAGACCTTGCAAGGGTGACAGACCATCTCCTTACCCCTGAGGGTAGGATGGCCTGTATATATCCATTCAGGAGGCTCGATGAGGTAATAAGTGGTTTTGAGAGGAACGGGCTCAAACCTGTAAGGATAAGGTTCGTGTACACATCCTCAGGAAAGGAACCAAAACTCTTTCTCGTGGAGGTAAGAAGAAAGGGTAGGCTTGTAGAGGAAAGCCCTCTGTTTCTATAGAGTCCTTTTCTTTGACTTCTCCATCACCCTTTTTACAAGCTCCCTGAGACCCTTCTCCTCTATGGGTAGGACAGCCTTTTCAATGAATAATCTCTCTTGTGGTGTAATCTCCCTTTCCTTCTCATACTTGCGATTGTCTGTAGAAGGTGTATCGATTGCCATCGGTTTAAGAACTATCCTCCTTATCCTGTTCTTTCCAATGAGTGTGTTTATCCTCGATATGATGGTCTTTTCCTGGAATTTGAGCTCCGTCATCCACGGGGATGAGCCAACACCCACATACAGGATATCACCTATGAGCCTGAGCGGATGGGCTTTTTTACTTATGAATGGTCCCACCGCCCTGTGCCACAGTTTTTTTATCCTGTATTCATCCAGGAGCGACAGAAAACCTATATGGGTAAAGGATTCACTGAGGATAGTCCCCACACGAGAGGGGCTCTTTTTGTCTGTCTGCATGGTCATCCCTTTTCAGGATATCCTTAGATTGTTGAGCCTCCCACCGAGAAACTGCCCGATGATGGCTCCTACAACTATGACAGGTACTGCCTGATACCCTATGCCAGCGAGGTTTCTCAGGATAAAGATGAACGGAATAGGTACATGGATATAAAAAAACCACATAAAGGAGAACCTCTTTGCCTTTGATCTCATGTATCCAAAAGGCAGATTCAGAACAAAGGCTATGAATGTAAGACCAAACATCAGTGCCATACCCTGTGTGACCATAATAATATAACTTACCAGAATAAAAGGAGGTGTGTCAATTATTTGGATGTAAGGCGAGAAGATTGCTTGTACCCTTTGCCATGCAGGGGTAGTATCTCAGGGTCGATTTACTATCTTTATACCTCACATCCCCCTCGCCCCTGCACGAACAATGGATAATTATCCGACCCAGACCTTATTTTGAATTTGACAGTCTTGAAATGTTATGCTATCTTTAGAAAGTTTTTCATAGATTAACCCCGCTGGTTCGGGGCATGGTCTTTGGGGGTCTAATTTTCTGAGGTGGATTGAGCCGCTAGCTCAGCTGGTAGAGCAT
>WGFF01000126.1 GCA_015492355.1 Deltaproteobacteria bacterium | reverse complement strand
TGACAGCACACCTCATGTGCCTGGCAGATGACTTAAAAGATATCTCCATCGGCAAAACATAGAGGATTGGCCCAAAGGACAGGGGTCCGTTGAATCTGGCTTTTTGGGGAGTGTAGAAGGCTCTCCCTTTTTACAGAGAAAGTCTCTTAAGGGGGACCCAACTATTATCCGAAAAAGGACATCCATAATCGAACAAAGGAGGCATTATGGGGCTTACGCATGTAGATAGAGGTGGCAAGGCAAAGATGGTCGATGTGAGTGACAAGAAGGCAACCGAAAGGTGTGCGGTTGCAAAGGGAAAGGTATTCATGAAGCCGGAGACCCTCAAGCTGATACTCGAAAATGAGGTCAAAAAGGGCGATGTCCTTGGAGTGGCAAGGATTGCAGGCATCATGGCTGCAAAGAGGACAGGTGATATGATACCCCTGTGTCATCCCCTTAATATCACCAGCGTGGATGTGGACTTCAGGGCAGTGGAGAAAGACCCGAGCATAGAGATAACCGCAACAGTAAGGATTACCGCACAGACAGGTGTGGAGATGGAGGCACTCAGTGCAGTTGCGGTATCTGCCCTTACCATCTATGATATGTGTAAGGCTGTGGACAAGGAGATGGTGCTCTCTGAGATAAGGCTTGTAAAGAAGACCGGTGGAAGGAGTGGTACATTTGTGAGGGAGTAGGGCTTGAGTCTGTCGGGGAATTTATTTGTTTACACGAGGGGTTGTTTTGATGTATACTTTTTTTATAAAAAACATCACCGGTTTTGAATAATCATGGATAGGGAGAAACTCGAATATTTCAGAATGCTTCTGAGTAACAAACTCGAAGAGCTCCTCAACGAGGCTGGCAAGGCAGTAAGTGGTATGAGCGAGTCCAAGGAAGACAACTATCCCGATCCCACTGACAGGGCGTCCCACGAAACGGACAGGAACTTCCTTTTAAGGGTCAAGGACAGGGAACGCAAACTCATTGCCAAGGTAAAAGAGGCTCTCAAGAGGATAGACGAGGGCACATACGGTATATGTGAGGTATGCGGTGAGGATATATCAGAGAAGAGGCTCGAGGCAAGGCCCGTTACCACATACTGTATCGAGTGCAAAAAAGAGGAGGAGGAGAACGAAAGGCAGATGGGGAGTGTGTGATGGTTTTCTGCGGTCTTCCGGGGGCTTGAAGGGATTGTGACTTCTCTTCCTAATCCTTCATTTTCAATCGGTTCCATGAGCCCTGCCTGTGGATGTGGGGCTACATTCGGTTTGGATGGATACTTATGCCTGAGCTCAGAAAAGACCCTATAGTAGGAAGATGGGTAATCATTTCAACGGAGCGAGGTAAACGTCCTTCGGAGTTTGAGCTCGTAAAACCCACCACAAAGGGTGCCTTCTGTCCTTTCTGTCCTGGCAACGAGGACAAGACCCCACCTGAGATTATAGCCTACCGTAAAAACGGGGGTCCACCTAACAGCCCTGGCTGGCATATACGGGTGGTGCCCAACAAGTACCCTGCCCTCATGGTAGAAGGGGACCTCAACAGGGAGGGCGATGGTGTATACGACAAGATGAACGGTGTCGGGGCACACGAGGTCATAATAGAATCACCCAATCACGATGATACACTCTCCACAGTATCACCCAAGCAGTTTGAGGAGGTGCTGTGGGCATACAGGGACAGGATCATAGACCTGAAGAAGGATAGCAGGTTCCGCTACATACTCATATTCAAGAACCACGGTGAGGCAGCCGGTGCTTCCCTTGAGCATCCACACTCACAACTTATCGCCCTGCCCATCATACCCAAGAGGGTGAGTGAGGAACTCGACGGCTCTCTTGAATACTACAACTTCAAGGAGAGGTGTATCTTCTGCGATATCATACGCCAGGAGACCATGCAGGATGTGCGCATAGTTGCCGAGAACAACGATTTTCTTGCCATCACACCCTATGCACCAAAGGCACCGTTCGAGGTATGGATACTCCCCAGGGTACATGAGTCGAGCTTTGAGAACTGCCAGAAACATCACTACGAGACCCTTGCTGAGCTCTTCTCAGATGTTCTCAAAAGGATAGACAAGGTTCTGAACTACCCGCCTTACAACTTTATTCTCCATGCGGCACCTTTGAGGGATGGGGCAGTGGATTACTACCACTGGCATTTCGAGATAATGCCCAAGCTGACCAAGATTGCAGGTTTTGAATGGGGGTCTGGCTTCTATATAAACCCCACACCACCTGAAGAGGCAGCCAGACACCTGAGAGAGGCAGAGGTCTGAAAGGTGTTTACTATTGCTATCAGAGGGTTTTTGAGGGGACCACTCTTTTTTAAGGGGCTAAAAATCCACACCCTCAGACTCCCTTTTCAAAAGACCTTAAGGCTATACTTGTCTTCTTAAAGGGAACAGGCGGGAATCTTCTCCTACGGAAAGAGGTTTCACCGAAACCATCACCACAACCATAAAAAACTCCGTTTTTTATATTTTACGGAGTTTTGTTCGATGGAATATGATATACTGGCAAAGGTCACGGGCTTTTTGTACTCGCCCGGCAGTCTTGGAAAAAATCTTTCAAAGGTTGCAAGACTTATAGTAGATTCCTTTCCTTTCGATCAATGTGCCATATATCTATGGGATGAGGAGCACAGGCTCTTCAGGCTCAAGGCATTGCAGGGCGTACAGAAGGGTTCGGTAGAGACATACAGGGAAAAGGAAGGCATCCCTGGGCTTGTAAAGAAGCAAAGGGCGGTTGTGGAGGTCCACACCCCTTCCCAGGACGATGTATCATGGGAGGGGGTGGAGGACAGGGGGCTTTTCGGGTTCAGGAGTGCTGTTGTCTATCCCCTGAGGGAAGGACACAGGTGGCATGGTATGGTGTACCTTAAGTCCTCAAAGAGGCTCAATCTACCTGCAAGGAAGAGGAGGATACTGGAGTTTTTGATATTCCAGGTATCCTGTGTACTAAAGTACAACAAGATGTTCCGCAACCTCAGGAAGGCTTATGAGGAGCTCAAAAAGATGCAGGCACAGGTACTCATAGCAGAGAGGCTCCTGCCCCTGGGAGAGATGGCAGCAACCCTTGCTCACGAGATAAAAAACCCCCTTATAAGTATCGGTGGGTTTGCAGGCAGGCTCGCAAGGAAACTGCCTCACGATTCGCCATACATGCCCTATGTTAAGAATATCCTCAATGAAGTGGAGAGACTTGACGAAATAATGAAGGGGATAGTCAGTATATCGAAAAGGGAGGAACCTAAGTTCTACAGAGAGGATATCAATTCCATAGTGAATGAATCGCTCGATTTTTTCAACGAGGTATGCCGTATCCATGATATAAAGATGATAAAACGTGGAGACAGGGAGCCCATCTATGCCATGGTGGACAGGGCACAGCTGAGAGTTGCCTTTGACAATCTCATATCCAATGCCATACAATCTATGGAAAAGGGTGGTATACTTAAGATAAATACATACAAAAAGGACAGATGGGTGGTTGTGGAGATAAGTGACAGTGGTGGAGGTATAGAGCCGGGTGTGGAGAAGAATATCTTTAACCCCTTCTTTACCACCAAGGAGGATGGTACAGGGCTTGGACTTGCCATAACCAACACCATCGTAAAGAAACACGGCGGGCGTATAGACCTCAAAAACGAGATAGGTGTGGGCGCCACATTTTCTGTAAGGCTTCCTCACCACAAGCCCTGAGGATGGTCTGAATGGGGTACTGTTAAGATAAGGCAATGGTTCATTATTTTGGACCTGCATAGTGAACGAGGGGGGATGTAAGTTCTTGTGAAAGTAACCTTTTTTACAGGTGGGATGTTTTTCCCACCTCCCCTTTCCCAGAGGATTTTTAGCCGGAAGTTTCCGGGAGGGGTGTTTGGGGAAGGGTCCTTTTTTGAAAGGGATTTCCCTCACAATCTTAACCCGAAAAAGGTATCCATTACCTAAAATAAAAACTTACGGGGTACAAGATGAAAAAGCGTATCCTTGTGGTAGATGACGAAGAGGGGCTCAGGTTCCTTTACAAGGAGGAACTTGAGGATGAGGGCTACAGTGTGGAACTGGCAGCCTCAGGGGAAGAAGCCCTCCAGAAGCTCGAAAAGGACTCTATCGATCTCGTGGTACTGGATATAAAGATGCCTGGTATGGATGGGGTGGAGGTTTTAAGGCTTGTCAAACAGAAATGGAAGGACCTCCCCGTGATACTCTGTACAGCCTATCCGCATTACAAACATGAATTTGGCTCATGGGCATCGGATGCATATATTGTTAAGTCCTCTGACCTCACAGAACTTAAGGATACCATAAAGGATATCCTCGGAAAGAGATGAGTGTACTGATTACAGGTGGAAGCGGATTCGTCGGCACCAACCTGGCAAGACATCTTTTGGAAGGGGGTTTTGAGGTGGTGGTATTCTCAAGACACCCTGAGAGGAATCCTCGACTTGGAGGGACTCGCTGTAGAATAAAAAAGGGCAGTGTAACGGATATAGACTCCCTGTGTTCTGCAATGGATGAGGATGTGGAGGCGGTTGTTCACTTGGTCGGCATACTCGTTGAGACAAGGGGATGTACCTTCGAGGACATACACGTCCAGGGTACAAGGAACGTTATAGAAGCATGCAAAAGAAGGGGTATCAGCAGGCTCATCCATATAAGTGCACTCGGCACAAGGAGGGATGCAAGGAGCAGATACCACCAGACCAAATGGGAGGCAGAGGAGGCTATAAGGGCTTCGGGCATTGACTATACTATCTTTAGACCCTCGGTAATCTTCGGCAGGGAGGACAAATTCACCAACCTCTTTGCCACTGCCATAAGGCTATCTCCCTTTGTTATGGTACCGGGTAACGGCAAGAACCGTATGCAACCTGTGTTTGTAAAAGACCTCGTGAAGGCTATCCACATAAGCATAAAAAAGGATGATACAAGGAACAAAACCTATGAGGTAGGGGGACCAGATAAATACACCTTCGATGAGATTATAGACTGTATCGCAAGGGTCCTCGGCAGAAGAAGGATAAAGTTCCATGTGCCCATGCCTTTTATGAGGGTAGGGGCAATGGTTGCAGAGGCTTTACTTCCCGTACCACCCATAACACGGGATCAGCTCCTCATGCTCGAAGAGGATAATACCACGGACGAATCCACCCTGAAAGAGGTATTCGGCATAGAGCCAGTTAGTTTTGAAGATGGCATGAGGACTTATCTTTCTTGACAGTTTTATGTCTGCCGGGGAAAATTCTCTTTGTAAGAGATCTTTTTGAACAAGGTAATGGGTCATCGAATCGGACCTGAATTTTTGTTGTGGGGAAAACACTGCGAGCTATCGCCCTTTTCTGGTAAAAAGGTGTTTTCCCCTGCCCCCTTTCCCAAAAAACTTTTAGATTAAAAGTTTTGGGGAAGGGAGATTGAGGGAAACCCCTTTTACAAAAGGGGTTTCCCTCAGGAGGTAAGGATACTTATCGTTATCTTTCTATGCAGTATGCAGAGCCCATATCACGGCTGATAAAGGTCTTTTCGAGACTGCCCGGTATAGGAGAGAAGACCGCAACCAGGCTTGCCCTCTATATACTCAACTCTGATGAGGGGTATGTTCGGGAGTTTGCAGAGAGTCTGGTGAATGTAAAGACAGGGGTGAGGCTCTGCAGGGAGTGTATGTCTTTTGCAGAGGACGAGGTCTGTGGTATATGTTCCGATGGGACCAGGGATGGTTCCATGATATGTGTTGTGGGCGATTACAGGGACATGATGGCTATAGAGGGTTCGGGTGGATACCGTGGAAGGTATCATGTCCTCCACGGCAACCTTGCACCACTCAAGGGCATAGGTCCTGACGATATAAGGATAAAGGAACTCTTAAGGAGGGTCGAGACAAACAGTATAAAGGAGATAATCCTTGCGACAGGTTTCGATTCCGAGGGAGAGGCAACAGCCATATATCTTCTGAAGTTACTCAAACCGTACAATCTCAGGCTCACACGTATTGCCTCTGGTGTGCCTGTGGGGAGTTATATAGAGTACATGGATACCGCAACACTCCAGAGGGCAATGGCAGGGAGAAAGGAAATATAGGAAGGGGTTCGGTTTTATTTTTAGCATGGGGTATCCTTTGTGGAGAGACCAGCCCTTCTTTCAAAAATAGATATCTCTGGAGGGAGAATAGATGGCGAAGACCAAGGAAATAGAAGGTTATGCTGAGGTGAGATGGCATGGCAGGGCACAGCAGGGTGTTGTAACCGCTGCGAAGGTACTTGGAGAGGCATGTCTTCTACTTGGGAGGTTCGTACAAGCCTTTCCAGAGTTCGGTCCAGAGAGGATGGGTGCACCGGTGAGGGCGTACAACCGTGTATCCACAGAACCCATAAGGGTGCATAGCCAGGTGACCAGTCCGAGATACGTACTTATAATCGATCCCACACTCATAGGCACCGAACTTGCCGGTGGTATGGAATCCTCTGGTGGTGTAACCGATGGTACCCCAGAGGATGCTGTCTTCATAGTGAATACCACGAAGCCACCCGAGGAGATGAGGAAGGAACTGGGTGTGGAGGAGAGACCTTCCACACGGGTCTACACTGTGGATGCATCCAGGATATCCATGGAGACCATAGGAAGACACATGCCAAACACCCCCATGCTCGGTGCCCTTTCCAGGGTAACCGGTCTTGTAACCCTCGATGCACTCATAGAGAATTTTAGGACCAATTATTCAAAGAAATTCAGTCCTGCTGTGATAGAAGGCAACGTAAAGGCGATGAAGCGGGGCTTTGAGGAGGTAAAAGGAGAAGATGAAGGAGAATAACGATCTCCCCCTTGGGGGTATAATACCAGAAGGTGGCACCGCTGATGAATACGTCACAGGTGGCTGGAGGAAGTTGAGGCCTGTCCTTGACAGGGATAAGTGCACCAGTTGTCTTATCTGCTGGGTTATGTGTCCTGATTCTGCGATAATAGTGGAGGATGGCAAGATGGTTGGTTTCGACCTTGAGCACTGCAAGGGTTGTGGCATCTGTGCCACCGAGTGTCCTGACAAGGTCAAGGCAATAGTGATGGAAGAGGAGGCTTGAGT
>WGFF01000125.1 GCA_015492355.1 Deltaproteobacteria bacterium | reverse complement strand
TTTCTGGTAAAAAGGTGTTTCCCTTTGGGGCTATCTTCCCAGGGGGGTTTTGAGTAAAGGGCTTTTTGGGGAAGGGATGGACGGGTTGATTCTGTTTGGTGGGATTTCAGGGGGTAAAAAGACCTGGTGATGTACAGGCAAATAAAAGAGACAGGGGATTATGGATATGCCGTATAAATATCTTGAACACGGTGCTGATATGGGTATACGTGCAGAGGGCAGTACCCTTGAGGAGGCCTTTGAGAGTGGGGCAGAGGCTATGCTGGGCATAATGTTCGAGCTCCAGGACATAAAGGAATATATGAGCGTGTCTGTATGGACGAGTGCAAGGGATATACCCCTTTTGTTTGTTGAGACCCTGAATGAACTCCTTTCCATACAGTCCAGGGACGGTCTTGCCCTCAAGAGACTCAGGGTGGATGAGATAAAAAAGACAGACAGGGGTTTTGAACTCCGTGGCAGGGCGTTTGGTGAGGGATTCAATATGGAAAGACACAGGGTAAAGACCGAGGTCAAGGCAGCAACATATTCCGGGCTCGGTTATGAGGAGAAGAGAGAGGGTGGATACGTACTTCAATGTGTGGTCGATGTATGAAGGGAGGTAGGGTATGGTAATAGATGTAAAGAAGATAAGCGATTACGTCTGGGAGATACCCAGAAGCGCGGATATGAGGGTGCCGGGCAGGATATACGGTGATGAGGAGACAGTCGATTCCCTTTTAAGGGATGTGGAGAAGAAAAAGGCAGGTGGATTTACCCCTGCCATAGAGCAGGTCATAAACGTCGCAACCCTTCCCGGGATTCAGAAGGCATCCCTTGCCATGGCGGATATACATCCGGGGTATGGTTTTGCCATAGGTGGAGTGGGTGCATTCGATATGGAAGAGGGGATTATAAGTGTTGCAGGGGTGGGGTTCGATATCAACTGTGGTGTGAGGGTCCTCATAACACCCCTTGAAAGGGACGATGTGGAGGAAAAAAAGGTCGAACTGGCAAATCAGCTCTTCAGGGATGTGCCCTCTGGTGTGGGTTCTACAGGTGAGATAAGACTCAAGGAGAAGGAGATAGACGAACTCCTCCGTAAGGGGGCTTCGTTCGTTATAGAACGGGGTTATGGCTTGCCTGAGGACCTTGAATACACAGAGGAGAGGGGCTGTATAGATGGTGCAGACCCAGAGAACGTAAGCCACAGGGCAAAGGAGAGGCAGTTCAGACAGGTAGGAACCCTCGGCTCTGGCAATCATTATCTTGAGGTCCAGTATGTGGAGGAGATATACGACCCTGAGGCAGCCACTGCATACGGCATCCATAAAGGGCAGGTACTCATTGCCATACACTGTGGCAGTCGTGCCCTCGGACACCAGATAGGAACCGATTACCTCAGCCTGCTGGAGGAGGCAAGCAGAAAGTACGGCATACCCATACGGGAGAGGGAACTGGTCTGTGCACCTGTAAAGAGCCCAGAAGGTAAGAGGTATCTCTCCGCTGTGAACTGCGGTATCAACTGTGCCTTTGCAAACAGACAAGCCATATCACACCTTACAAGGCTTGCGGTGGCAAGGATATTCGGTCTCAGACAGGAGGAGATAAGGCTCCTCTATGATGTGGGGCATAATACCTGCAAGATAGAGACCCATACGATAGACGGGAGTACAAAAAAGGTGCTCGTCCACAGGAAGGGTGCAACAAGGGCATTCGGTCCAGGCAGGGATGAGATACCAGAAAGATACAGAGGGGCTGGACAACCACTCCTTGTGGGTGGCACCATGGGTACTGTATCCTACATCCTCAGGGGTACAGAGAAGGGTATGGATGAATGTTTCGGCAGTGCGGTACACGGGGCTGGCAGGAGTCTTTCAAGGATGCAGGCAAAGAAACAGTGGAAGGGCTCGGAGATAATCAAAAGGCTCGAGGCAGAGGGTATTATAATAAGATCGAGGAGTAAATCTGGTGTGGCAGAGGAGGCTCCAGGGGCATACAAGGATGTGAACAAGGTGGTGGATATAATGCACAACGCAGGGGTAAACAGAAAGGTGGCAAGGGTAAGACCACTTGTGTGTATAAAGGGATGATTCCCATGGATGGATACAGGGAGAGAAAACCCACCGAGGTAGGGTATTAGAGATAGCCCCTCGTGCGGATGGCATGGATACCCACGCCTTTACAGGCGTGGTATTCCTGCTTTCCCGAAAAACTTTTAGATTAGAAGTCTTGGGGAAGGGAGTTTGAGGGAAACCCCTTTTACAAAAGGGGTTTCC
>WGFF01000124.1 GCA_015492355.1 Deltaproteobacteria bacterium | reverse complement strand
GGGATTGAGAAGATGGATGTTGAACATAGTCGTTGCTTTGGTTCTTGAGTTTTCTATCTTTACCTCCCTTCTCAATCTCAACGAGCCCAGGGTGGAGTTTGCAAGGGATGCAGAGATAAATCATATCCTGGAAGTTCTCAAGAGTTACAGGACTGGATTGAGTTCCCTCGAAGAGGTGAGGCTTGCAGAGGTGATACTCAATGAGAGTTATACCTATGATATCGATCCCCTTTTCGTTCTCGCCCTTATAAAGACCGAGAGTACGTTTTTTAACTGGGCAAGGTCTGAGAAGGGTGCCTTGGGTTTGATGCAGATCCGTCCTATTACAGGTAGATACCTGGCAGAGAAACTGGGTGTAAGGTGGGATGGAGAGGATATACTTTACGATCCATATCTGAATATCAAGATGGGCATCCATTATTTCTCCCTTCTCATGGACAGGTATAATAACGATGTAAAGAAGGCGCTTGCCGCCTACAACTTCGGTCCCTTTTATATCGAGAGGAGGTTGAGGTACGGTAAAAGGGTGCCAGAGAGATACGCCAACAAGGTGCTTGCAACATACGATAGATTAAAAAAAGGAGTGGGGTTTGGTTAGATATGTTCGATCTTGAGAAGAGGAAACACTTTCTTAAGAAAAGGGTCAGTCCCTTCAAGGTGGATGCAAGGACAGATGTGTCCGATCTTTTAAAGAGGATGGGGGGTACCGCCTTTCAGGCAAGGAACCTCTCTAAGGCTGTGGACGTATGGGAAGAGATGCTCAAGACCAGGACCACGATTTTTTTTGGTCTGGCAGGTGCCATGGTCCCTGCTGGCATGAGGGAGGTGGTGGTATTCCTCATAAAGAACAGGTTTATAGACTGTCTGGTCTCCACAGGGGCTAACCTCTTTCACGATATCCATGAGATCCTCGGCTGGTATCACTGGCAGGGCTCTCCTTACGTGAACGATGAAGACCTCAGGGATGCAGGGCTCGATCGTATCTACGATGTCTACGGTGTGGAGGAGGAGTTCAACGCCTCGGATAGATACATATACGAGTTTGTCGATAAACTTGAGAAGCGTCCCTATACAACAAGGGAATTCCTCTATCTTATGGGCAAGGACCTTGCAAGGAGGGGAAAGAAGGAGGGTATACTTACATCTGCGTACAGGGCAGGGGTGCATATCTACTGTCCTGCCATAGCAGACTCATCCATTGGTATTGCCCTTGGTTTGAGGGACGGGGATAATTTTATCTTCGATGTGATAGGTGATGTCAAGGAGACAGCTGAACTTACCGCCTCTGCGAGGGCTTCTGGTGTGATATTCATTGGTGGTGGCATACCGAAGAACTTTATCCAGCAGACCGAGGTTACTGCAAACATGATGTGCAAGGTCTCGCCAGGACACAAGTACGCACTCCAGATTACATCCGATTCTCCTCACTGGGGAGGACTCAGTGGTTGT
This sequence comes from Deltaproteobacteria bacterium, assembly GCA_015492355.1. Taxonomy (GTDB): domain Bacteria; phylum Desulfobacterota; class GWC2-55-46; order GWC2-55-46; family S146-73; genus S146-73. The sequence continues at coordinate 5,480 of WGFF01000124.1, read as the reverse complement.
ACCTTTGAAGAGGCGCAATCATGGGGTAAGATAGCCAGGGACTCCAAGCGTGTAACAGTCAACTGTGATGCAACTATAGCACTGCCACTCATAGTTACTGCCCTTGCCCAGCGTATGAAGGGTGTAAAACGCAAGCTCCCAAGGATGGACCTCACCGATTCTCACAGGGTAAGGAAGACAATATGGGATTGAGGTCTAAAAGGGCTGTTAGATGCAGACAGGATGAAGGAAGGGATAAGGGTGGTAAGGATTGTAAGGACCTTGCAGGTGGTGCATCCTTAAACTTCTGTGGCATACAGAACAGGCTCTTTGAAAAGAAACCACGGTTCTGTGTACTGCCTGTACCGTACGATCTTACTGCCTCGTACATGAGCGGTATGAGGAATGGTCCACGGGCTATACTGGAGGCTTCCCTGAACATGGAACTCTTCGATGAGGAATTGGAAAGTGAACCCTGCAGGGCGGGTATAGAGACACTGGACTTTCTCGAACCTGTAGTGGCAGGACCTGAGGAGATGATACAGAAGGTATACAGTGTATCACGTGAGATAGTGAGGTCAGGCAAGGTACCGGTGGTCCTCGGTGGGGAGCACAGTATAACACTCGGGCTTGTCAGAGCCCTCAGGGAGAGATATCCAGGGCTTTCGGTCCTCCAGTTCGATGCCCATGCGGATATGCGTGATACGTACCAGAACAGCCCCTTCAGTCATGCCTGTGTTGCACGGAGGATATCCGAGATATGCCCCATAGTGCAGGTAGGTATAAGGAGCCTCAGCAGTGAGGAGGCAGAGTTCCTGAAAAGGGTATCGAAAGGGAGCAGGACAATGATCAGGACGCACTATGCACGGGATGTGCTCAATGGTCTGTCCTGGTCGAGGATTGTAAGGGGGCTGAGTGATACGGTCTTTGTAACCATCGACCTTGATGTCTTCGATCCATCGGTGATGCCTGCCACAGGTACGCCTGAGCCAGGTGGGCTGGGCTGGTACGAGGTAACAGGGCTTCTGAGAGAGGTTACAAGGAAAAGAAGGGTGGTGGGATTCGATGTGGTCGAACTCTGTCCCATACCCGGAAACATCGCACCTGACTTCCTTGCTGCAAGGCTCACCTACAGGCTGATGGGCTATATAAACAGTGGTATGGCATAGATGGAACATAAAAAACCCTGTGTACTCTGTCCGGGGTGTTTTAAGCCTTATATTTTTGAGCACGTAGAACGAACAGGATAAAAATCAAGGTAATGGGTATCTTTTCCGGACTAAATCCTGAGGGAAACCCCTTTTGTAAAAGGTGTTTCCCTCAAACTCCCTTCCCCAAAACTTCTAATCTAAAGTTTTTTGGGAAAGGGGAGTGGGGAAAATACTTTTTTACCAAAAAAGGGCGATAGCCCGCAGTGTCTTCCCCACAACAAAAATTCAGGTCCGATTTGATGACCTATTACCAAAATCAAATATCGAGGTTGATGGGCTATGATGGTGGTGCCTAAAAGGATGTTTTTCACCAAGGGTGTGGGTATACATAAAGAGGAACTCCATTCCTTCGAGCTGGCACTGAGGGATGCGGGTATAGAGAAGTTCAATCTGGTCCAGGTATCGAGCATATTTCCACCTGGCTGTAAGATAATACCGAGGTCCCAGGGTATAAAAAAACTCCAGCCCGGACAGATAACCTTCTGTGTGATGAGCAAATGTAGCAGTAACGAACCGAGGCGATTGATCGCCGCATCGGTGGGATGTGCCATTCCGATGGACAAGAAACATTACGGGTATCTCAGCGAACACCACGCATACGGACAGACCGATACCATGGCTGGTGATTATGCAGAGGATCTGGCTGCTGCCATGCTTGCATCGACCCTGGGCATAGAGCTGGATGAAAACCTTGGATGGGACGAGAAAAAGGAGATATACAGGATAAGTGATAAGATAGTCAAGACAACCAATGTAACACAGTCAGCAATAGTAAAGGGTGATGGTAAGTATACAACAGTGGTTGCTGCTGCGGTGCTTATAATATAAGGGTCTAAGGCGTTCTTTCCTGTGGGCGTTGCTCCGGGGCAGGGTCTTTCTCCCTGCCTGTAGGGACAGATGGATGGGAATACCACAGGGGCATGGAATGATGCTCTTTGGGATATGCCCTGGTGGTCTTCCATTTACATCGAGGGGGATGGTTCTTTATGAAGATAGGGGTGACCTACAATCTCAAAAAGGAGGTAAAGGGCAACCTCCCGCAGGACTATTACGCTGAATGGGATGATATGGAGACCATAGAGGCTGTGAGGGATGCCCTTCTTGAAAGGCACGATGAAGTGGTGCTTATAGAGGCGGATGAATCAGCCTATGAAAGGCTCAGGCAGACCAAGCCTGATATGGTGTTCAACATGGCAGAGGGGCTCGGTGGTGAGAGCAGAGAGGCGCACCTTCCATCCATAATGGAACTCCTCAACATACCGTACACAGGCTCTGCCCCGCTCACACTCTCTCTGTGTCTCAACAAGGCACGTGCCAAGGAGGTTCTTTCCTACTACGGTATACCGACACCAAGGTTCATAGTCGCAGAGACGAGTGCCATAGAGTTCGAAAGATATCTTAACTTTCCCATGATAGTAAAACCCCTCTATGAGGGATCGAGCAAGGGTATCAGGAATGATTCTGTTGTCTACAGTACCCAGGAGTTGAGAAGGAAGATAGACTTTATAATAAGCATGTACAGACAGCCTGCCATAGTGGAAGAGCATGTAGGGGGCAGGGAGTTCACGGTTGCCATACTTGGTAACGGGTCCAGATTGAAGGTCCTTCCCCTTGTGGAGATAGACTTCTCTGCCCTTCCCTCTGGTGCAACCCCCATATATTCCTACGAGGCAAAGTGGGTGTTCGACAGACCTGACAAACCCCTCGATATATTCATCTGTCCTGCAAAGATAGATGATAGGCTCAGGAAGGCTATAGAGGAGGTATCGAGGGATGCCTTCAGGGCGTTACAGGTAAGGGACTGGTGCAGGATAGATATAAGGCTCGATTCCACAGGTGTGCCCAATGTGCTCGAACTCAATCCCATACCAGGTATACTGCCTGATCCAAAGAGCAATTCATGTTTCCCAAAGGCGGCAAGGGCTGCAGGGATGAGTTTTTCCACACTCATAAATACTGTGGTAGATATTGCAAGACAGAGGTACGGTGTATGAACAGGAAGGTGAGGATTATATTCAGTGACGAGGGATACGATACCTTCACCATGGGTGATGAGGTCATAAAATTCGGAGACATGGCTGATACGGTGGGGGAGGTGGCAGAGGAGCTCAAAAAGGAGGGGTTCGATGTGAGTGTAACCTCACTTAGGGGACCGAGGGAAGAGGGACTCAAAAACTTCCTCAACGAGATAGCGGATGCAAGGGACCATATCATATTCAACCTCTGTGAGGGTGCCTTTGAGAACAGTGCCTACGAGATGAATGTGGCTGCACTCCTTGAACTCTACGGGTTCAGGTTTACAGGGAGTGATTCGCTCACCTTAGGGGTCGCCCTCAACAAGGGGCTTACAAAGAGCATACTGAGGGGTAACGGCATACCCACACCAGCCTATTTCGTTGTGAGTGAACTCCCTGTAAGCGTGGGAAGGGATGTGGAATTCCCCCTCATAGTGAAACCCCTCAAGGAGGATGCAAGCATAGGGGTAGACCTCGACTCAGTGGTAAGTAACATCCAGGAGCTCGAAAGACGTGTGGAATACATACTTGCCAATTACTGTCAGCCTGCCATCGTGGAGGAGTACGTGGATGGCAGGGAGTTCAATATCTCTGTCATAGGCAACAACAGCGATACACGCGCCCTGCCACCATCTGAGATAGACTATTCAGACTTTCCAGAAGATATGCCGAAGATATGCTGTTACGAGGCTAAATGGATAACATCGAGTCCCCTCTATATAAAGAGCCCTGCTGTGTGCCCAGCCCGTATATCCGATGAACTCAGGACGAAACTCCAGAGGACAGCGGTTGAGGTATACAGACTCATAGGGTGCAGGGACTATGCACGGGTGGATATGCGTCTCGATAGTAAAGGGGATATAAGGGTGCTGGAGGTCAATCCAAATCCTGATATCTCTTCTGATGCGGGTCTTGCGAGGGCTGCAAAGAGCGATGGGTTCGAGTACAGCGAACTGTTAAGGGAGATAGTAGTATCCGCAGAGAAGAGATACCTTAACAGTTGAATCCATGTCCTCGGCGGGATGGGAAGACCCTTTCTTCAAAAGGGGTTTTAGTGTAAGGAAGGCAGAGGCAAGGGATCGGGACAGTATCGTTTCCATCATAGAGGGATGCGATAACCTTACAGGGGAGGAGAAGGACTGTGCGGTAGAACTGGTCGATATCTATCTGACCGATCCGAAACAGGATGACTACCATGTTGCAGTGGCAGTGGATGGAAGGGAAGCGGTCAGGGGGTATGTGTGTTACGGTGAGGCATCCCTTGCACAGGGTGTTTATGACCTCTACTGGATAGTGGTGGAAAGGGAATACCGTGGGATGGGTATTGGAAGTGTGCTCCTTGAATATGTGGAGGGTGTTGTAACGGTCAGTGGGGCAAGGATGCTTGTTGTTGAGACTTCGAGCCTTCCTGGATACGAGGACACACGGAGGTTTTACTTAAGGAGTGGTTTCTACGAGGAGGCAAGGATAAGGGATTTCTTCAAACCGGGTGACGATAAGATAATCTTTGTTAAAAGGTTTGGTGGAGCATAAGACCGTACACAGACCTATGGGAATATAGAGGTTATCCATCGGGAGGAAGTTCTCTACAAAAATCTTCAAAAGAGGGTGATAGAGCGTGGAGATAGAAAGCATAAAAAGGATATACAACGGATATTCAAGGGTGTACGATAAGCTGTTCAAGAGGTTTTTCTATCCCAGGATAAAACATGCCATAACCTATATGGATATAAAGCCCGGGGACAGGATACTCGATGTGGGTGTTGGTACAGGGCTATCCCTTTCTGTATTCCCCAGGTACTGTAGTGTGGTCGGTATAGACCTCTCCAAGGAGATGCTCAAGAAGGCAAAGGAGAAGATAGAGGCAAATAAGCTCGACAACATAACCATTCTCGAGATGGATGCCATGAGTGTGGGCTTTGAGGATGACAGTTTCGATAAGGTCTTCATCTCCCATGTGGTGAGTGTGGTGCCTGATCCGTACAGGGTCATGGCAGAGGTAAAGAGGGTCTGCAGGAACGGTGGGCAGGTGGTCATAGTCAACCACTTTGCGAGCGAGAACAAGATAATGGCTGGCATAGAAAAGATGTTCAATCCTGTGTGCAAGAAGATAGGCTGGAGGTCAGACCTCAGGTTTGATGAGTTTATAAGGAGGTCAGGGCTCAGGGTCGAAAAGAAGTATAAACTCAAGAGGTTCGACCTCTGGGATATGGTCTTTGCCATAAATGTGAAGTGATGTTTCTTATCCACAGGGGAGGATTTTGTCATCCAGTTG
>WGFF01000123.1 GCA_015492355.1 Deltaproteobacteria bacterium | reverse complement strand
GGGGGAAGGGGATGTGGATTTTTCCGATGTGAGGGGGCAGGAGCATGTAAAGAGGGCACTTGAGGTTGCATCCGCAGGTGGACACAACGTGTTGATGATAGGACCCCCTGGTGCCGGCAAGACCATGCTCGCAAGGCGTATCCCCACCATACTCCCTGAGATGACCCTTGCAGAGGCGGTGGAAACGACCAAGATACACAGTGTCGCAGGGCTCCTCGATGGCGGGGATGTGCTTGTAAAGAGGAGACCCTTTAGAGCCCCTCATCATACAATCTCTGATGCAGGGCTCATCGGGGGAGGACAGATACCGAAGCCAGGGGAGGTGAGCCTTGCACACAACGGGGTGCTCTTCCTGGATGAGATGCCAGAGTTCAAAAGGAATGTACTCGAATCGTTGAGACAGCCACTCGAGGACAGGACTGTCACCATATCGAGGGCATCCACCACACTCACCTATCCTGCCAGCTTCATGCTCGTCGGAGCGATGAATCCCTGTCCATGCGGATTCTACGGGGATGCCAGAAACGAATGCAGATGCACACCCATGCAGATACAGAAATACAGGGCTCGTCTCTCAGGTCCACTCCTTGACCGTATAGACATACACTGCGAGGTTCCTTCCGTGAGGTTCAAAGACATTGCAGACAACAAAGGGCGGGAATCATCCCTGAGCATAAGGGAACGTGTCAGCAGGGCAAGGAGATTGCAGGAAGAACGGTTCGATGGCAGGGATATACGGTATAACGGTGCCATGACCGCGCAGGATATAAGACACCACTGCAGGCTCGATACCCATGGTATGAGGCTTGTTGAGATAGCGGTAGAGAGGCTTGGGCTCTCTGCAAGGGCGTATACAGGGATACTCAGGATCGCACGGACAATAGCAGACCTGGAGGGTGAAAAACAGATACTCACACATCACCTTTCAGAAGCCATACAGTACAGAACCCTCGATAGAACAATGGCGTGATAGACATTATGAAGAGGTGTTTTCACTGTAAAAAGGAACTGACTGTGGAGGGTAGACCCGGAAGGGGAGATGTATGCCCTCACTGCGGGTCTGACCTCAAGGTGTGTCTCAACTGTAGATTCTACGACCCCACCGCATACAACGAGTGCAGGGAGCCCTCTGCGGAGAGGGTTGTGGAGAAGGAAAGGGCGAACTTCTGCGAGTACTTTGAATTCAGATGCCATACCGCAGATGAAAGGAAGGAAGATGCCCTCAAAAGGCTCAGGGAACTCTTCAAGGATTAAGAGACTCCTCCCTGACCAGTATCCCGTCTTTTATATGAACAACCCTCCTTGCCCTTTCCATTACCATGGGGTCATGGGTCGAGAATATGAAGGTGATATCCTTTCTTTCGTTCATCTCCTTCATCAGGTCGAGTAGGGCACTACCTGTCTTTGAATCGAGGTTTGCGGTTGGTTCATCCGCAAGCACGATGGCAGGTTCTGTGACTATAGCCCTGGCAATGGCTACCCTTTGTTGCTGTCCGCCGGAAAGTTCCCCTGGCATCCTTCCCTCCATGCCTTCGAGCCCCACTTCCCTCAATATGGAAAGTGCCCTTCTATGCCTTGTATCCCTGTCCACACCCTGAAGGAGCATAGTATATTCCACATTTTCAAGGGCTGTAAGCACAGGTATAAGATTGAACTCCTGGAACACAAAGCCTATCCTCTCAAGCCTCAACCTTGCGAGTTCACCGGATGACAGGGGGGTAATATCCCTTCCCTCTATAAAGACCTTTCCACTGGTGGGCTTGTCAATGCCCCCTATCAGGTTCAGAAGGGTCGTCTTCCCAGAACCTGACGGACCGACAAGGGCAAGGAAATCACCCTTCTCTACCGTAAGGTCTACTCCCCTCAGCGCCTCCACAGGGTTACCTGTATGGTCATAGGTCTTTTTAAGACCGATGGTCTTCACACACTCCATATAGTCCTAATAGCACAAATGACCTGCAAAGGAAACCCCTTTGGTAAAACCCTGCCAGCACAAGGGGGATGAGCCATGATGAGTACCTGCCATAAAAAGACCTTAACACCTGATGTAATAATGGTTAAAATGGTTGGTGGGGTCTATCGAATTAGACCATCACCCTTTCTTTGTAATAGATCCACTGAAAAGGGGGTCCATGGGGCGAAGGCACCCGAAGCAAAATCCCTTTACAACCATGAAGATACCCAAGCCACACCATCTCCTGTACCTCTCAACCCTTCTCGTACTACTCATCTATTCCAACATACTCAATGCCCCTTTTGTCTTCGACGACAACATCTACATAAGGGACAACCCTCTTATAAGTAACCTTGAAAACTTCCTGAGTCTTTCAGGTACGAGATACATAACCCTTCTGACCTTTGCACTGAACTACTGGGTGAACGGATACAGTACCTTTGGTTACCATCTGGTGAACATACTCATCCATGTGTTCAACACATGGCTTGTATTCGGTCTTATCATGACCATATTCAGTACCCCTGTAATGGAGGGGTATATCAAGGAGGATAGGAGGGTAAAATTCCAGTTTCTCGCCATCACTATAGCCACACTCTTTGCGGTCCATCCTGTACAGGTCCAAGCTGTAACCTACATAACCCAGAGGTTCGCCTCCCTTGCCACCTTCTTCTATCTCCTCTCCATCCTTACTTTTATAAGGGCAAGGCTCTGCTGGTCTCGCGGAGATGGCAGGGGATGGGTCTTCTATATACTCTCCATCCTCTCTGCCATCCTTTCGCAGAAGACAAAGGAGATAAGTTTCACCTTGCCCTTTGTTATAGCAATCTGTGAGTTTATCTTCTTTTCCAGTAAGGATGGGCTCAACAGGAGGGGCAGGCTTCTTTATCTTCTGCCATTTGTGCTTCTCCTCCCGATAATCCCTGTAGGGCTTTTCGGTCCAGAGATAGGGATTTTAAGGAAGGGGGCTGGCATAGAAGAGGAGATAAGGAGCCTGCAAGTACAGGAGCTTGTAAGCCTTTCACGGTATGAGTACCTATTGACCCAGTTCAGGGTCATCATGACCTATTTGAGACTACTTGTTCTGCCCGTGGGTCAGAATCTACTCTACGATTACCCCCATTACAGAACCATACTCGATATAGAGGTGATTCTTTCCATACTCTTTGTGGCAACACTCCTTACCTGGAGTGTATACCTCTTCCGCAGATCGAGAAGGGAGAGGGACCCCTATGGACTGATAGTATCCTTTTCTGTCTTCTGGTTTTTTATAACCATATCGGTTGAATCATCCATCATACCCATAAAGGATGTCATCTTTGAACACAGGCTCTATCTGCCGAGTGTGGGTGCCTTTACAGTAATGGGTGCGGTATTTTTTTACCTTACGGATAGTGCCCTTATCGGAGACCGTACCAGAAGATTTGTACGTCTGATAACAGTAATAGTAGTGGTATCAGTATTCTCCCTTGCCACCTATCTCAGGAACGAAGTATGGAAGGACGATGTAACACTTTGGCAGGATGTGGCAAGAAAATCCCCTGCCCTTGCTAAGGCGCAGAACAACCTCGGTGACGCCCTCATGAAAAAAGGACGGTATGACGAGGCAATAAAAGCCCTCGGGCTGGCTGTAAAGGCTGACCCATGGTACGTGGAACCACACTACAATCTCGGTATCTGTTACCTGAGAAAAGGGCTTCTCAGAAAGGCAATATCTGAGTTCAAGGAAGTGATAAGAATAAACAGTATACTCAAAGAAGGACATTACGGTGCAAGGACTGAACCGAAGTATGAATTCCAGGCTAACCTCAATCTGGGAAATATCTACTTCCTGCTCGGAGAGTTTGGAAAGGCGGTCGAGTACCTCAAAAAGGCTGTAAGCATAAACCCTTCAGACCTATCTGTTCATTTCAACCTTGGACTTGCATACAAAAGGCTCGGTATGTTCAGCAAGGCAGAGGAGGAGTTCAGAAGGGTTCTTGAGATAGCTCCCTCTGACAGGGGTGCCATGTATAATCTCATGATTATGAAAAACAACCGAGGGCAGACAGAAACCGAAAAATAATGGTTGATTCTTTACGGATTAGGATTAAAATATTTGTAACAGTCGGTTCTTACTATCCCATCCTGGAGATATCTTTTATTGGGCAGGATGGACCCTTTGAGAGGCTATACAGGGACGAGCCTTTATCTGGTTATGGGGGTAACATTTATTAATCGGAATAAGGATGGAGGTTTCAGAGATGAAGTTTCTTTTAAGAACGATGGGTCTTGCCATCGCCTTTCTCTTTGTTACACAGGCAGTCTGGGCAGAGAGCCATCTTGTGGTAAAGGAGGCAGTAATAGCAAGGAATGTGGTAGATCGTACACCCGTGGATGCAGGGGATACCTTTCCTGCTGATGTGGGTAAGGTCTTCTGTTTCACAAAGATAGCTGGTGGTGGCAGGCCAGGGGACTATATAAAGCATGTATGGTACTACAAGGACAAGAAGATGGCAGAGGTGGAGCTCGATATCAGAAGCCCCTACTTCCGTACCTACAGTTCAAAGAACATATTGCCCTCATGGAAGGGTGAGTGGCGGGTGGAGGTGGTCGCAGGCGATGGAACGGTACTGAAGGAGCTTACATTCACCATCGAATAGAGATTCTGAGGGAAACCCCTTTTGTAAAAGGG
>WGFF01000122.1 GCA_015492355.1 Deltaproteobacteria bacterium | reverse complement strand
TCTTAATAGAAGTATGTAAGGGAGTAGCACCTTTGTTTTTGGACAAGGTCAGGAAGACCATCAGAAGGTACAGGATGTTCGAGCACGGAGATGTGGTGGTGGCTGGTGTGTCTGGAGGGGTGGATTCCAGTGTGTTGCTTTACGTACTCCATACCTTGAAGGAGGAATACAACCTTGCTCTCATCGTTGCCCATCTGAACCATGGTCTGCGGGGGGATGAGGCTGAGAGGGATTACAACTTTGTGGAAGGGCTTGCAAGGGAGCTTAATCTGCCCTTCAGAGGTAAGACCCTCAGAGCAGGCGAACTGAAAAGGGACGGAGAGTCCCTGCAGGATATGGCAAGAAGAAGGCGCATGGAGTTCCTGATGGAGGTGGCAGGAGAATGGGAAGCCAAAAGAATAGCCCTGGGACATAATCTTGACGACCAGGCAGAGACGGTTATGATGCGATTCATCAAGGGCAGTGGGCTCCGTGGGCTTTCAGGGATGGAGCCGATTAGGGAGCCATTCGTAAGACCACTCATAGAGGTGACGAGAAAGGAAATAGAACGCTTCGCAAGGGAGAGGAAGATAAGATACGTTTTCGATTCATCCAATCTCGATCTTTCCTACCTTAGAAATAATATAAGATTCAATCTCCTGCCGTTCATAGAGAGTAACTACAACAGAGGCATAAAAGAGACCCTTGCACGTACCGCACTCATACTCCGTGGAGACGATGAGTATATAAGCGAGCAGGCAAAACTTGTCTTTTCCGATATCGTAAAGGAGTCCAGAAAGAAGTACATAGCAATGGACAGGACAGGGCTCATGGGTATACACAGAGCCCTTGCAGTGCGGATATTTATGAGGTGTGTAGAGATGTTAAAAGGCGAGGGGTCTGATATATATACCACTCATATAGAGGCTTTCTTTGAGATTGTAAACTCAACAAGACCGAATCTCAGGGTCTCCCTCCCCCATGGACTCTATCTCATAAGGGAGTATGACCGCATTCTACTCTCCTCTGTGCCACCAGATGAGCCAGAGGGATTTGCAGCACAGCTCAGGATACCAGGAACAACCGAGATAAAGGAGCAGGGGTATGTTTTCAAAGCCTCGGTGCTTAAAAAGATACCTTCATTGGATGAAAAGAATACCATCGAGACAGTGGCATTCTTTGATTATGATCTTATTCCTCTGCCGTTGAGGATAAGGAACTTCAAACCTGGTGACAGGATACGCCCTATAGGGTTCAAGGGTACCAGAAAGGTGAAGGACATCTTTATCGAAAAAAAGATACCCCTTTCAGAGAGAAGGTCTATCCCCCTTCTGTGTACAGATGGTGAGGTTCTGTGGATAGTAGGTATAAGACAATCGGAGAGATATAAGATAACGGACAAAACCAGCCGGGTACTGAGGGTTGAATGCAGGATGTCACGCAAGGGAGACCTTTCTGAGTTCATGTAAGTGGTTATACTACTTGTCATATAGACGATTTTTTGGTAGACTTATATATTTAAATTCAAGGGGGCTTGTCTTTTCTTATGATCCTGCCTTACAAGGGGATACTGCCAAGGATAGATGAAACCGCATTTGTGGAAGATAGCGCACGGGTGATAGGGGATGTGGAGATAGGTGAGCTTTCGAGTATATGGTTCAATGTAGTAGTGCGCGGTGATGTGAATTATATAAGGATAGGAAAGAGGACGAACGTACAGGACAACTCAGTACTCCATGTAACAAAGGATGTATATCCACTTATTATAGGAGACGATATAACCATAGGTCATGGTGTCATACTCCACGGATGTACCCTCAAGGGGAGGAGCCTTATCGGTATGGGGGCTGTGGTGCTGGATGGGGTGGTTGTAGAGGAGGATTGTATCATTGGTGCGGGTGCAGTCGTTACAGAGGGAAGCAACATACCGCAGGGAAGCCTTGTCCTCGGTGTGCCAGGAAAGGTGGTAAGGGGGCTCAGAGAAGAAGAGAAGGCAAGGATACTGCGCTCAGCACAGAACTACGTCGGTTATGCAAGGGATTTCAAGATGGGCGGGAAGCCATTTTTGTAAATGGAGGTTAAGGCTTTTTTACAGAGAATGCCTTAGAGAAGTCTTCCATGTTTGAAGGTCTTGGTATCATAGGTTTTTTGAAAAAAGGTGGCGTTACAGTAATCGTACTCGCCATTCTGTCTGTAATATCCCTCGCTGTGATACTGGAGAGGGCATGGACTTTTAACAGGTTTAGAAAAGGGCTTTACAGGTTTTACGGGACACTGCTCAAGGCTGTAAAGGATGGTGGTATCAGGGATGCCATTGAATTGTGTAAAGACCATTCATCTCCCCTTGCACCTGTAATACTCGCCGGCTATTCGAGAAGGGAGAAGGGCAGGGAAGAGGTCTTAAGGGCGATGGAACTCTCTGCAAGACTTGAATTGTCAGGGCTTGAAAGAAACCTTGGTATACTCGGTACCATAGGAAGTACATCTCCTTTTATAGGTCTCTTTGGTACCGTGCTCGGTATCATAAGGGCATTCAGCGATCTTTCCATCGCAGAGGGTGCACTGCCATCTGCGGTTACAGAAGGTATAGCAGAGGCACTCGTTGCAACAGCAGCAGGGCTTTTTGTTGCTGTACCTGCTGTTATGGCGTATAACTATTTTGTAAGACTCCTCCAGAGGCGTTCCCTGGAACTCGAGACAAGGGCAAACGAATTTGTAGACCTTATCACAGGTGATGAAAAGGATGGGATGGAATCTCAAGGATAACAGGGAAAGGATAATCTCTGAGATAAATATCACCCCCCTTACCGATGTAATGCTTGTGCTTCTCGTTATCTTCATGGTAACCACCCCTCTTATTGTTATAAGGTCGTTGAAGATAAAACTACCTCAGGCAGTAACATCTACTGTTGAATCGGGTGGTAACATTACCATCGTGGTTGCAAAGGATGGAGCTATACAGGTGGAGGGGAGGGATGTAAGGATAGAAGATCTCTACAAGGAGATAAAAAAGGAGATTACAGAGAAAGGTAAGAGGACAGTCCTCCTGAGGGCTGATACAAAGACCATGCACGGTATCGTTGTACGGATACTCGATACAGCAAAACAGGCAGGTGCCGACAGGCTTTCGATAGCAACGGAACCAGGGGATTCTGAAGATGTACGCATCCATTGATATAGGTACAAACACCCTGAGACTTCTTGTGGCGGAGGCGGGAAAGGATGGTTTCATAGTACCTGTTGTATATAAGAGAATTATCACAAGACTCGGTGGACTCTTCAGTGAACAGAAGGGAATAGACATGGATTCAGCCACGAGGACTATCAAGGCCCTGAGGGAATTCAGAAGGATGGTTGATGAGAGGGGTGTAAAGGAGGTATTCGCTGTTGCAACGAGTGTGGTGAGAAGGGCTAAGAACAGGGAATGGTTCCTTGAGGAGGTTTACAGGAATACTGGTTTTGTTGTGCGGGTACTTTCTGGGGAGGAAGAGGCGAGGCTCTGTGTAAGAGGGGTGTTGAGTGTTGTGGGAGGGGATGGTAGATGCCTTATCATGGATATAGGTGGTGGCAGTACGGAGTTCATAGCCACTGCTGACGGAAGGATAAAGGGTATATGGAGTATGGATATGGGTGTAGTACATCTGACAGAGAGATACCTTAAAAGTGATCCACCCGGGGATTATGAACTCAGGGAGATGGAATCTGAGATATCACGTACCATAGATGAACTTACACGTTCCATGACCGCGGATGGGGTGGAGCCTGATGAATACTCAGGTACTGGTGGGGCTTTTCTTGTGGGGACAGCGGGAACCATAACAACACTGGCTATGCTGGATCAATCCCTTGAGGAGTATGATCCAGTAAGGATAAACAATTATATCCTTAGTCGTGATAGTATATGCAGGTTGTACACCAATCTTTCAGGTCTTACCCTTAAGGAGCGTGAAGAGGTGCTTGTCCTTGAGAAGGGAAGGGAAGACCTCATAGTGGCAGGTTCTGCCATATCGCTGATCGTTGCCGACAGGTTCGGCTTCGATGGGTTGAGGGTGAGTGATAGTGGACTTCTCGAGGGTATACTCCTCGATAGACTGGGTATGAAAGGAATCAACTACAAACAACGAACAGATTTAGAGAGGGGATTCAGGGTATGGACAATATGAAGATAAGACAGGCTTTGACATTTGATGATGTACTCCTTGTGCCTGCCTATTCAAAGGTTCTGCCACGGGATGTGGATGTGTCCACCAGGCTCACAAGGGAGATAAGGCTCAACATACCTATTATAAGTGCTGCTATGGATACCGTTACAGAGACACGCATGGCTATAGCCATAGCACTCGATGGTGGTATTGGTATTATCCACAAAAACCTCACCATCGAAGAACAGGCAGGGATGGTGGGCAGGGTCAAGAAATACGAGACCTCCATAGTGCTCAAGCCACGTACCCTTGAGCCTGAACAGAGGGTGCAGGATGCACTTGAGATAATGCAAAAGGAACAGATATCGGGCTTTCCCATAGTGAAGAATGGTATCCTTGTGGGGATACTTACCAACAGGGACCTGCGGTTCGAGAAGAATCCCATGCGCAGGATATCAGAGATAATGACCAAGGATGTGGTTACAGCACCTGTGGGTATATCTATCGAGAAGGCAAAGGAGATACTCCACAGACACAGGATAGAAAAACTGCCTGTTGTGGACAAGAAAAGAAGGCTCAAGGGATTGATTACTGTAACAGATATCGAGAAGGGGGAGAAATATCCCAATTCCTGTAAGGACAGACTGGGAAGGCTCAGGGTTGGTGCTGCGGTGGGTGTATCCTTCGACAGGGAGGCAAGGATAGATGCCCTTCTCAAGGCAGGTGCCGATGTTATAGTCATAGATACAGCCCACGGGCACAGCAAAGGTGTGATAGATGCGGTGAAGTCAACAAAGAAAAATTTCAGGTGTCAGCTTATAGCGGGTAACGTTGCCACCCAGGAGGGGGCAGAGGCTCTCATAAAGGCAGGAGTGGATGCTATCAAGGTTGGTGTTGGACCGGGCTCCATATGTACCACACGTGTGGTTACAGGCATAGGTGTACCGCAGATAACAGCAGTAATGGATGTGGTAAGGGTGGCAAGGAAAAAGGACATCCCTGTTATATCCGATGGGGGTATAAAATACTCTGGAGACATTACAAAGGCACTTGCAGCAGGTGCACATTCTGTAATGATAGGTGGGCTCTTTGCAGGTACTGATGAAAGCCCTGGAGAGACTGTCCTCTACCACGGCAGGACATTCAAGGTATACAGGGGCATGGGCTCGATAGAGGCAATGAAAAAGGGGAGTAAAGACCGTTACTTCCAGGATGATGTTGAGAGTGAACTCAAACTCGTGCCAGAAGGTATAGAGGGCAGGGTACCGCATAAGGGACCTGTATCATCCACCATCTTCCAGCTCGTGGGCGGGCTCAAGGCAGGTATGGGATACTGTGGCTGTAGAACCATTGCAGAGCTCCACAGGAAGGCAAGGTTCTACCAGATAACGCCTTCAGGGCTCAGAGAGAGTCACGTACACGATGTTATAATAACAAAAGAGGCACCGAACTATAAACAGGAGTTTTGATAGATCTATCAAAGCAGGGGTTCAGACTGGAACCCCCTGAGGCAAATATATCGTACCAAGACACCATGGATATCCATTCCCACAGGATACTTATACTGGATTTCGGCTCCCAGTATACCCAGCTCATTGCACGGCGTATACGAGAGGCAAGGGTATACTGCGAGATACATCCCTTCAATATCCCGATAGATAAGATAAAGGGGTTCAACCCCAAGGGGATTGTACTCTCTGGTGGGCCGTCGAGTGTATATGACAGGGGGGCACCTGTTGTACCCCGTGAGGTCTTCTCCCTCGGTGTACCCATACTCGGTATATGCTACGGTATGCAGATTACAGCAAGGCTCCTCGGTGGGAGGGTTGCAAGGTCGAAAAAGAGGGAATACGGAGGAGCCAATCTGTATATTGATGACAGGAGCGATCTTTTCTACGGTCTCCGTAAGGATACCCTACGGGTATGGATGAGTCATTCCGACAGGGTCGAGAGGATACCACCTGGGTTCAGTGTCATCGCAAGGAGTGAAAACTCGGTTGTCGCATCCATGAGGGATGGAGAGAGAAGGATATACGGGGTACAGTTCCATCCAGAGGTGGTACATACGGAGAAGGGAAAGAGGATACTCAAGAACTTCCTCTTTCGTATATGCAGGTGCAGGCCGGTATGGACGATGAGGTCGTTTATAGATACCACGGTAAGGGAGATAAGGGAGAGGGTTGGTGATGCAGGGGTTGTGTGTGGTATAAGTGGGGGAGTGGATTCTGCTGTTACTGCTGTACTCGTCCACAGGGCAGTGGGTAACAGGCTTACGTGTATATTCGTTGACAATGGTGTTCTCAGGGAAGGCGAGACAAAGAAGGTGGAAAGGACGTTGAAGAAGAATTTTCACATGAGGATAAGATGTGTGGATGCATCTGCAAGGTTTTTCAGAAAACTCAAGGGTGTTACCGACCCGGAGAAGAAGAGAAAGATAATAGGAAGGGAGTTTATAAGGGTCTTTGAAGAAGAGGCTTCCAGGATAAAGGGTGTGGGTTTTCTTGCTCAGGGCACCCTTTATCCTGATGTGATAGAGAGTGTATCGTTCAAGGGACCATCTGCCACCATAAAGAGCCATCACAATGTGGGTGGGCTTTTAAAAAGGATGCGTCTTAGGCTTGTGGAGCCATTGAGGGAGCTCTTCAAAGACGAGGTAAGGGCACTCGGTAGAGAGCTCGGTATGCCAGAGGAGATAATAGAGAGGCACCCTTTCCCTGGTCCTGGTCTTGCCATAAGGATTATAGGAGAGGTTACAGAGAAAAGGTGCAAGATCCTGAGAATGGCGGATCAGATAGTGCTTGATGAGATAAAAAAGGCTGGGCTCTACAAAGAGCTGTGGCAGGCATTTGCAGTGCTCCTGCCGGTAAGGACAGTGGGTGTGATGGGGGATGAGAGGACATACGAGAATACAGTGGCTGTGAGGGCTGTTGAAAGTGTCGATGGCATGACAGCAGACTGGGTAAGGCTACCGTACAGTGTGCTTGAGAGGATATCATCGAGGATTATAAACGAGGTGGAGGGTGTAAACAGGGTGGTCTATGATATAAGTTCTAAGCCACCGAGTACAATAGAATGGGAGTAGGGATATGATAGACGATCTAAAGGGCAAGGAGACGTGGAGGCTTTTTCGTATAATGAGTGAGTTCTTTGAAGGGTTCGATGAACTCGCTGATATAGGTCCAGCGGTTTCCATATTCGGTTCTGCAAGGCTTAAAAAGAGCAGTAAATACTACAGGTTGACCGTTGAGATAGCAAGCCTCCTTGCAAGGAACGGATATGCTGTTATAACAGGTGGAGGACCCGGTATAATGGAGGCTGCAAACAAGGGTGCCTCCATGAGTGGTGGTATATCCATAGGATTGAACATCACACTCCCCAAGGAACAGAAGCCCAACAGGTACCAGAACAGGTCCCTCCATTTCAGGTACTTCTTTGCCAGGAAGGTCATGTTTGTAAAATACGCCATAGGCTACGTATGTATGCCAGGGGGGTTTGGTACACTGGATGAGCTGTTCGAGGCACTCACGCTGATGCAGACACACAAGATATACCGCTTTCCTCTCATACTCGTTGGAGAGGACTACTGGATGCCCATTATTGACTTTATGAAAAATACTATGCTTAAATACAAGACCATATCAAAAGAAGATATCAAACTCATAAACCTTACAGAGGACCCCCAGGAGGTAGTTGACATAATCAACAGACACATGGACTGGAAGGCAAAGATGGTATCTAAGGCAAAGGAAAGGAAACTCGAGGCAGGTATATGATGGATGGGGAGGGGATAAAGGCATTTTAAAGGTTCCATCCCTTACGGATGTTTTCCAGAAAGAGAGGGTAGGGAAAAGATATGCTTTCCAACTATATTACAGAGATAAAAAACAGGGTCGATTCGACCAAGGATATCAATGTAGAGGAGAGGAACAGACTCGTTTCTCTTGCTGAAAAGAAGCTTGCAGATGATTTTGAGATATACCACTGGAATGCCAACATACATGGTATAATCATAAGGCTCGTTACAAATTCCTTTCATCTCTATGACTTCTGGGTGGATAACTGGTTTCCTGCCCCGCGTATCCAGACCGTTCTACCCCATGGTACCATTTATGCTGTAAAGGATATCGAAGGTTTCAAGCCCCATGCCTATTACAACCATGAGACAAGGACAGCCATTATCATGAATACAGAGTACTACGGTCAACTTAAGAGCTGGGCACTCGGTATGGCTGCCGATATACTCGAAACCCAGCACAACACCCATTCCATACACGGTGCATGTGCTGTTGTGTATGGAAAGGGAGTGGTTATAATAGCACCCACAGGCACTGGCAAGAGTACACATACCTGGGGGCTTATGGAACTCCCTGATGGCAAGATACTCTCTGATGACTGGATATTCCTCCAGTATAAAAAAGGGCTTGCCATGGCAGATATTGCGGAGAGGAAATTCTACGTGAGAACAGATATGGTAAAGAGTTTTCCATATCTTGAGCCCATACTGAGAAGGTGTAAGTGTGAGAACGTTATTGATGGCGATTTTACGAAGTTTCCGAATGCAAGGGCTATACTGAATCCTGAATGGATAGGTGGACCGGACAAGTTCGTGGAGAGGGCGGTTGTCAAGGCGGTCATACTGCTCAGGAGGGATAGGGAATCACCCGCTGAGGTAAGGCTTGAGCCAGACGAGGCTGTGGAGATACTTGAGAAGGGTAGATACCAGATACTCTCAGGTGCTGGAGACAATGTGGGTGATTTTGGAGAGGAGGCATACTACAATCCATACCTCATGGTGAAGAGACCACATCTGCAAAGGGCGTTCTTCAGAGAACTCTTCTCCTCCACCATCTGCTATATACTCAACACAGGTGTCGAAAATGTGGAGCAGACACAGGCACGTATAAGAAGGATAGCAAAGGAGGCATGATCTTTTATGGTGGACTTTCTGAAGAGAACCGTACCCCTTCTTTTGTTCTTTCTTTCAGGGTGTGTGAGTATAAACATACCGACTGTTCAGCCCCTTGTTGAACAGACCATAGGTGGAAGGGGTAAGGACAAGATAGTCATCATAGATATATCAGGGGTGATAAAGGACGAACAGAGGGACAGTCTTATGGGGCTTTACAAAGAGCCCCCGCTTACATCGAGGATAAAGGAAGAACTCGATAAGGCAGGGAGGGATGATGCTGTAAAGGCAGTGGTCCTGCGGATAAATAGCCCCGGTGGTGTTGTAACCACATGCGATATCATCCATCATGAGATAGAGAGATTCAAAGAAAGGACTGGTAAGATCGTTGTGGCAGAACTCATGGACATAGCCACATCTGGTGCATATTATATAGCGGTGTCTGCTGATAGTATAGTAGCCCATCCAACTACCATCACAGGTAGTATAGGAGTGGTTGCCTTCAAGATCAATGCAAGTGGACTCCTTGAAAAGATAGGCGTTGTGAATGAGACCATAAAATCAGGGGAGAAAAAAGACCTCGTAAGCCCGCTCAGGGGTATGACAGACGAGGAAAGAAGTATACTCCAGGGCATAATAGATGGCATGTTCAGCAGGTTCGTAGATGTTGTAAAGGCGGGTAGAGAGGATATCAACACTGGTGACCTTGATGATATATTCGATGGAAGGGTCTTTCTTGCCCATGATGCCCTGAGGCTCAAATTGATAGACAGTATAGGCTATCTCGATGATGCCATCGGGCTTGCAAAAAAGAAGGCTGGCATAAAAGAGGCTAAGATAGTGGTCTATTCACGACCGGGCACATACAGGGCAAACGTATACTCATCCCATGGTACTGCCTTTCCACACAGGATAAATCTCATAAATATAGAATCAGGGGGGCTTCTCGAAAGGTTCGGACTGAACTTCATGTATATGTGGATGCCATAAAAGAAACCTTTTGCCCTTACCTGCGAGGTCTGCCAGAATGCCCTTCACTGTGGGCTGGGGCAGGTCTTGTAAAGATACAGGGTGGCACTACCCCTTTAAAGAGCGGTCTTGAATATCAGGGATTCCCACAATCTAAAGGCATTCCTTCTTTATCTCCTGTGTACACTTCTACTCTATGCACCTGTGGTATTTACAGGAAAGTCCCTTCTTCCCCTTCTCTACCAGCCCAATGGGATGGTTGAGGATGGTGCATACGGATACGATTACAGAAAACCTGTCAATACCTTCAACGTTGACCTTGCAACGCCTGCCTATTATGAACTGCCTGTAAACAAACTTGTAGGTGATATCTATAGATCCGGTAGTCTCCCCCTGTGGAACCCCTATCAGGCAGGTGGTACACCCCTTGCTGCCCAGTACTCAACAAGGGTGTTCTTTCCCTACCAGATAGTAGAGAACATAAGTCCTGTCGCACTGTGGGATTTTTTTATCCTCGGTAGACTCCTTTTAACCGGTTTCTTTACCTTTCTCTTCCTGAGGAGAATCGGTCTCGATTTCAATGCCTCCTTCATAGGTGGCATCTTCTACATGTTCTCTGGCACGTTCGTATGGTTTATAAACCTGGAGCAGTTTACGAACACAGCCATGGTTTTGCCGATAGTCATGCTCGGGGTGGAGTACATTGCACGGTCAGGATGGAGACCAGGATACGTTGCCTTCTGTTCCGTTGCCTTCTCACTCCTTCTCCTTGCGGGTCAGCCAGAGATTACACTCTACGCAGGTACCATTTCGTTTTTCTACTTTTTGTTCCGAACCATTCATATCCATGGATTACGTGGTATTCTGTCCCCATCCTTGGCATTCATCATCTCTTCTGTCCTCGGTATTGCCATCTCAGCACCCCTTCTCATTCCCTTTGCGGAGCTTGTGTACCATTCCCATCACATACATCCACCAGGTGGTCCAATGGGGGTGCAGTATCTTCTCAACTGGAGGACCATCTTTGCCATACTCACACCATCCGCAACCGAAATACCTTCCAATCCTGAAATGGTAAAAGGGCTGTGCGAACTCGTTGAGTACAGGGGGATGTACTACCGTTTTTTACCCATCAATGGCGTATGGGACCTTCTCGGGGGATATACCGGTGCACTCTGTATGCTTTTGATCTTTACCGGTCTGTTCTCTGTACTCAGAAGGCGTAATCACAGGTGGAGAGCCATTTTTCTTTTCTTTGTCTCATCAGGTGTGGTCATAATCCTCAAAAACCTTGGAATAAGACCATTTATCTGGATAGGCAGTATTCCCCTTTTTGATCAGGTCTGGAGCCTCAGATGGGCTGGACCTATCTGGACATTTTCTTTCTCTGTGGCAGGCGCAATAGGTCTCCAGACCCTTACGACTAAAGGGGATGACAAAGCCGCTTCTTCTTTTACTGACTACTTTGGCGGGTACTTCGATGCAAGACCATACATGGTGGGTACAATGGCATTTCTCTTTCTCTGTGGGTTCTACACATTATTTTCCTTCATACCAGTCCTTGTTCTTACATCAGGACGTTACAGACACTTCTCCCAGAATGTTGTCGATTACGTGGTGCCATCCATTCTGTCAGGTTCGGTTGTAACGTTACTCGTCATGATCCTTGGTTTTGTTATGATACTTTACTGTATGAAGTACCGTCGTGGAGAATGGGGCATGGTGGTGCTGGCTGTGGTTGAGCTGTGGTGGAACATCCCCAGGGGCTATGACTATGTGTGGCTTTATCTCAAATGGTTTCCATTCTCCATAGGGCTTATAACGGTCTTTCTCTTTCTCAGGGAGAGGTGGGGCATGGGGTTTTGGGGGGTACTCTTCTTTCTTGTTGCCTTTCTTTTCCTTGACGTGAGGTCTCCCAATGGCATGCCAGAAAGATACAATCCATTCGAGCCAGCCCCTTATCTGGGATTTCTCAAGACCAGAGCCAGTGGCTACAGGGTCATGGCTACGGATGGTGTACTCTTTCCGAACCTTTCAGGTTCAATGGGTATCATGGATGTAAGATACGTAAATGCTCTTACCATATCTACCTATCATGAGTTCAGAAGGTCCAGGCTCCAGAGTCTTGCACAGGAAGAAGAGCCCACAGCGTCACTTTGGTTTACAGGCAGACCAGAGAGGTGTTTTGTCAGTATAGACCGAGCCAGAGGAAGGATAGAATATACCACCATTCGCACTGAGGTGGATAGAGAGATCATGCAGAATCTCAGGGCCTATTCACTTCTTGGTGTGAGGTATGTGGTGGTCCCGGTATCGAGTGAGCCTGTGTGGGCTAACATTGGGGGCTCATCTTTCAAGCTTGTATACGATGGAGAGGTCAAGATATATGAGAATACCTCTGCCCTGGAGAGGGCGTTTGTGGTGTATGGGATCAGGCTCGCTGGTTCACCACTGGAGGCTCAGAGGATATTCTTTACAGAGATATCGGATCCAGAAAGAGAGGCTGTGATAGAGATGGATAGGTATCAAACAGACCTACCTTTTAAGACAGGGGAGGGACAATATACCCTGGATATAGAGGATAGTGGTCCCAACAGGGTGATTGTAAGGGTTGAGACCAGTAAAGACGGTCTGCTTGTCCTCGGTGATGTGTTCTATCCTGGATGGAGGGTCTTTGTAAACGGTAAAGAGAGAAGGATTTTTAGGGTAAACGGTATTGTAAGAGGGGTATTTGTAAGGGAGGGTAAAAACGAGGTTGTATTCACCTACTCGCCTTTGAGTTTCTATTTAGGTCTTCTTGTCTCGGTATTTGCACTCCTGATATGTACAAGCCTTGCCCTGTTCAGGAAGGTATCCTGATAGTGTAAAACCTCTGGAGGGCTTAGACCAGAGATCCCCAGGACCCTATCCTTGTGGAAAGTAAGCGGTAAGACACGCAAACACAAAAGTCTCAAATGGGTAGATCTACACACCTTTTTACAGGACCTGCACCATTCATCCCCCACCCCAGGGCGGGGTTCCCATAAAGATGAGAACGGATTTTTTCCCGCTACGAGGCAAAAAAATCTTGACAGGATTAAATGAAAATGATATTCATTATCAAAACTAAACATTCCACAGGGGGGAGGTGGTTACCACCGATGGCACAGACCAAGATGATGACGGGTATAAAGCAGAAGTTCTGGTGCGGATGTGATGAATTGAGGTGCGAGTGTGGAAGTCTTGTTGCAAGGATAGTGGCAAAGGGTGTTGAGCTCAAGTGCAGGAGATGCAAGCGCCTCATCGTAGTTCCGCTCTATGTTCGCAAGAACACCCCTTAGCAGAGGATTTATGGTTTCGTTCTTTATAAAGGCCAGAGACCACGTGAGTCCAGAGTCACACAGGTAAAAAAACAAAGGAGGTAGAGAATCATGAAGACAATGAGAATGGCTCTGGTCTTTGCAGGACTCTTTCTCTTCAGCGTATCACAGGTTATGGGCGAAGAGAGGGAGGATGAACTTACCGAGATAAAAAGACAGATAGAGGTACTTACAGAGGAGGTGGAAAACCTCAGGCTCGGTGCAGTGGCAGAGCCAGAGTATGCGTCGTACACAGGGCTCGGTCCAGCAGCATCGAAGGTATATGGAATCGAACGGGGGCTATCAATAGGTGGCTACGGTGAACTTGCATATGCAAACTATCAGCATGATTCAAAGAAGGATATGGCTGATATCTACCGTTTCATACTCTATACGGGCTACAAGTTCAGCGACAGGATAGTCATGAACACAGAGCTCGAGTTCGAACATGCAGGTATAGGTAATGTGGAGAACAGAAAGGCAGAAACAACGGTTGAATTCATGTATCTCGACTTCATGCTGAATAGCCTTTTCAACATCAGGGCTGGATACATGCTCATGCCAGTAGGATTTATAAACGAATACCATGAACCTACCGTCTACTACGGTGTGTTCCGTCCTGATGTGGAGACGAACATAATACCTACCACATGGAGTGAGGTGGGAGTTATGATCTATGGTAGTGTTGGGGAACTGTCGTACAAGACCGCCTTTGTCAATGGCTTACGTGGGGACCTTTTTAAGAAATCGAGCTGGATAAGGGGAGGCAGACAGAAGGCCGCTAAGGTGAATGCCGATGTGGGGGCATGGCTTGTTAATCTCAACTATTCACCTCTTCCAGGTGTTACCATCGGTGGTACGTACTATCAGGGGCTTGCAGGTAGTGGCAAGGGAAAGGATGCGGACGATATGACACAACCGAGGGAGGGCACTGTCACGCTATGGGAACTCCACGGTGAGGCACGCATAAAGGCTTTGGAGGTAAGGGGGCTGTACACACAGGGCAGTATAGACGGTAACGAGTGGTTCAACTCCACTGGCATAGGAAAGAAGGTAAGGGGCTGGTATGTGGAATCAGCCTGCGATGTGCTGAGCATACTGCCACTGTCAGAAGGTATCGCCCTTTCACCCTTTGTTCGTTATGAAGACTACGATCTCAACGATGATGTGTTCTATGGCGATACCCCTGACAGGACACTTCAAAGAACCGTTACAACGGTTGGGGTGAGTTTCAAGCCCCATCCAAACGTGGTGGTAAAGATGGACTACCAGTGGAGGGATAGCGGGTCCACCATGCCCTCTGGCAAGGGTACGGGGATGGACGATGGCAAGATAGACCAGTTCAATGCGGGTATAGGATTTATATTCTGATTCTGGTCCAAAGGTGTTGCCACGTTGAATGCCACTAAGTAGCCCCGTCTGTAACCGAAGAGAAACCCATCTGAGGGTAGTATCGGTCTCCCTGCCCGCGGTGGGCAGGGAGACTCAAAAGGTCTTTACCCAGAGACAGTCCATGTCAAGAAAGGTATACATACTTATTACCCCGTTAGCCATCCTGCTTCTTCACCGTATCTCACTCGGAGGGGTTTATTCCACAAGGGATGAAGCCATCTCAAGGGTTTTTAGGGATGGGGAGCAGGTTGAGAAGATAACACTCTATCTTACCAGGGAGGAAAAAAGGCGTGCCAGCAGGAGGGCAAAGGCTGAAATAAGATCCCGACTATTCACATACTATAGGGGTATGAAGGATGGGATGGTTACAGGCTACATAAGTTTTGCAAGCCATGTGGTAAGAACGAAGTATGCTGTTACCATGGTGGTTGTAAATCCAGATATGACACTGAGGAGTGTGGAGGTTGTTGCCTTTTACGAGCCTGAGGAGTACCTTCCCATAAGACGCTGGTTTGAGCAGTTTGCAGGGAGGCGCCTTGATAAGGAACTGTGGCCCAAGAGGGGTATCCAGACCGTTACAGGGGCAACCATGAGTGTGAACTCCATCGTCAGGGAGGTAAGAAAGGTGCTCGCTGTATTCGAAACCGTAGTAAGTGACAGGAGATAGAAAGGGATATGAGGTTTCTCGCCAACGGAAGCCATCTTGACAGTACAAAAAGACTTACAAGGCTCAGTCTGGGGATGGGTCTTGTGTTCATAATCGCCTTCTGGATATCCAACATCCTCATATTCAAGGCAAAGATGGGATTCAGTCTGGATTCCATCGTTGAGCACTATCTTGGAGACGAGGAAGCCTTCAAAGCCCCTGTCTCTTACCTCGGACTCCTTGAGATAACCCATGCCCATCTCTTTGCCTATGCACTTATGCTACTCCTTTTGAATCATCTCCTTGTTTTTGCGTACATCTCATCAGGCTGGAAGATTGTTCTGATGGTACTGACTTATCTGAGTGCCATGCTGGATACCCTATCAGGATGGCTCATAGTCTATGTGAGCACTGCGTTTGCAGTGGTTAAACTCACATCGTTTATAGTCCTTGAGGCATCCATGGGTATAGGTATAGTTCTTATAGCCTGGTCTCTTTTGAGTCCAAAATAGCCCGGTGAACTTGTCGTATCGAAGAGAAGGGGCTGTTTTCCTCAGAAGACAGGAAGAATTACATGAACCCTGATGACGTATCCAGATACAAAAAAGACCGGCTC
>WGFF01000121.1 GCA_015492355.1 Deltaproteobacteria bacterium | reverse complement strand
GCCCTGAGAGAGGGGACCCTACTATTCCCGTCCCTTATATAAAGAACAACCCGGGCACCACCAGATTGCCCGGGTCATCCAATCACTGCCGACGGATTGCCTTTTTCTGTATAAAACCCTTCTACCCAGGTTTTATCCTCCCCCGGCAAAACCGCCGGCTCCCCTCATCCTGTCCGCTCTATGGATGTCTCGTTGTAATGGCCTCTGCGAACAGCCGAGGGGCAGGTTCTTCTATCATTGATAGAAGAACCCTTTCTCACTCCCTTCATCCTTTCATTATCTTGTCGAGCTCTTCCTCTACCTTCTCCTCCTTTATCCTCTTTACTATGGAGAGTTCCTTCACAAGGAGATTCTTCGCTGTATCAAGCATCCTCCTTTCACCAAAGGAGAGCTCCTTGTCGAACTTAAGGAGATAAAGGTCCCGCAGTACCCTTGCCAACTCCATAACGCATCCGCTTTTTATCTTCTCTGTGTACTCACGGTACCTTTTGTTCCACGTCTGATTGTCAACGACTACCTCTCTTTTCTCCTTGAGTATATCGTATATCTTGGGGACCATGCTCTTCTGGACAACCTTCCTCAAGCCCACGGATGTGGCGTTGTCCACAGGTACCATTATGGTTGCATCTGTATCAAGAACCTTGAGCACATAGAAACTCCTGTTTGTCCCAGAAACCTCCCTGGTCTCAATCCCCTTGATGACAGCCACTCCATGGGCTGGATATACAGCCAGGTCCCCTACCTTGAAAGACTGGGTGGAAGATTTTGACATAACTTCCTTAAGATTAATCTGACAGAACCAAGAAAGTTGCCATTACTATAACAATTATTACCCCTGATGTCAAATATTTTTAATCTTATTTTAATCTTTTTCTATCGTATAGCCCCCAGGGTGAAGACCTCGGCATTCAGGGATGGTTCTACCTCGACTGATCTGTAAGTTATCTTGAGGGTCTCCTTCTTGCTCACAACAGATATGCTGAAGGGAACAGATACCCCCCCTATCTCTCTATAATCACCCATTGAAACTTTAAAGACAGGTCCATCTCTGTTGGATCTTATAAACCCTGTGATACGTCCCCTGTGTGTAAGGATACTGTAGTTCTCTCTCTCATCGAGCATATAGGGTGCCCCTGTAAGAAAGGAAACCACATCCCTGGATCTGAAGGAATAGGGTAGAAATGGGTCATCCCATCTGTAGGTTCTTACATCCCCTTTAGAATATACAGAAAGTCCGCCTCCATTGCCCACAAGGACAAAAACTGTCTGATTGAATGGACCAAAAACCTCTATCCTGAAAAGGTCAGGACCCTTTACAACTATCGTTGCCCTGCCCTTTACAAACTCCCCACTTCTTAAGAGTTCAACCACTGCATCCGCCCTCAGTGAAGTAGGGATTACGGACTCTCTGCCTCCCTTCTCCTTTACTACACCATCTCTATCCGTGGGTTGCAAGGAATGGAGCGAGCACCCTCCACCCACCAGAAAAGATATAAGAACAAAGAGATATATCCTGAGCGACACAGTCTCTATTCTTCGTACTCAAGATTGAGTTCCTTTTTGAGTCTTTCGAGCTTTGTCTTGAGGGCGGTGTTGTCAGGGTCGAGCCTGTGTGCCCTTTCATAGGCATCCATAGCCTTTTCTTTGTAGCTGAGCTCCAGGTATGCATCCCCAAGGTGCTCGACCACCACAGGGTCATCGGGCAGATACTGCAAAGCCTTCTCCAGCTCTGTCACTGCCTTCTCGAATTCACCCTTCTTGTAATACACCCATCCCAGACTGTCTATGATATGCCCACTGTTTGGTTTTATCTCAAGAGCCCTCTTTATGTACTCCTCTGCCTCATCGAGTCTTATGCCCATCTCCGCATAGGTATAACCGATATAGTTGAGGGCATTCGCATGGAGGGGGTTGAGCTCTATGACCTTCAACATCTCCTCTATGCATTCCTCGTCTCTATCCACATCGTCATAGAGTACACCAAGCAGAAAATGGAGCTCCGCATCATCGGGAAAGAGCTGTAAAGCCTCCTTCATCGTATCTATTGCCTCATCGTATCTCTTTGCCTCCCTGTACACAGAGGCAAGCAGTCTGTAAAGCTCAGGGTCCCCTCCCTTGAGCCTTATGACATCCCTTATGGTCCTTACCGTATCATCCACCCTGCCCTGCTTTTCGTATATATAGGCAAGGTGTATCTTTGAATCTATAAAACTCTTGTCATCCGAGGGTATCTTTTTGAACTCCTCCTCTGCCCTGTCAAACTCTCCCTTCTCCTCGTAAGCTGTTCCGAGATAGTACCTTATCCTGTGTAGATCTGGATTGATATCGAGTATCTCCCTGAACTTACTTATAGATTCATCATACCTTTTCTGTTCAAAGTATATGAGCCCTATCTTCACCATCGCATCGAGCCTCGTGGAGTCGAACTCCTCGAGTTTTTCGTACTGGGAGATAGCCTCATCGTACCTGTTCAGCTGGATAAGGAGTGTCCCTATCCTGTTCATCACCCCTGTATCGTTGGGTAGATACTCCAGCACCTTTCTGTAGACCTCTATGGCGTCCTCAAGCCTCTTGGCGAGTTCGTATACAAGTCCCAGCTCCAGATACACCGCAGTAAACGAAGGACTCAGATCAAGTGCCTTCTGCAGGTAGAGGGATGCCTTGTTGTATCTACCCCTTTCGGACTCAAGCCTGCCAAGATAGTAGTAAGCAATGGTCGATTCTGGCTTTCTCTCGATGAGTTCCTTGAGCACAGCCACCGCACTGTCGTAGTCCTTCATCCTGGCATACAGGGTGCTCAGGTGGATGTAGGGTCTTTCGTTATCGGGCTTGAGAGAGATGGCTTTCCTGTACATCTTTACCGCTTCCTCATCCCTCTTCATCACCCTGTATAGTTCCGCAAGGAGCATGTGGGCTGGGTAGTATTCGGGCTCGATGTCTATTGCCTTGTGGAGATAGTTCTCACCGAGTACAGTATTGCCCTTCTTTATGTAGAGATGGGCAAGGTCTGTGTACATGGTGGGAGAGTTGGGGTCTTTCTCGATAGCCTCTTTATAGTATTTGATTGCGCCATCTATATCCCCGCTTTTAAGGAGCATCTGGGCAAGGACAAAGTAATAATAGCCCTCTGCCTTCTCCGAGGCAAAACCCTCCAATCCCCTATCAATAGGGCTGCCCTCTTCAGCAGGACTTGGAAGGCTCAAGGAGAGGAAAGAGAGCAGAGAAAATACACCGACGAGAAAGACCCTGCATCTGGAGATAAACCCTTTCACCAAAACCTCCTGCCCATCATAGCAGGCATTCTTACTACCACGGACCGAATACATAAAAGATAAAAAAATATTAACATCTTCTGAGGTCAAAGTCAAATCGAAACAACCCCTTGGGTTGATAAATCACACCCCGTACAGGCTAAGGCAAAGGATGGTAGATCAATCACCGCAGGGAGTCGACTGGAAGGGGTATTCATCCACACTTGCCAGGGTCTCATACAACAGAATGCCTCAGACTAAGCCCTCCCTTTTTGAACCGCTTGAGTGTCTTAAGGAACGCCCTTACAACCTCTGGGTCGAACTGTGTACCAGAGCATCTTTTGAGCTCCGTTACAATCTCATCCATGGACTTGCCCTTCCTGTACGGTCTGTCCGAGCCCATGGCATCC
Source organism: Deltaproteobacteria bacterium (assembly GCA_015492355.1). Lineage (GTDB taxonomy): Bacteria > Desulfobacterota > GWC2-55-46 > GWC2-55-46 > S146-73 > S146-73. Next base: position 8,820 of record WGFF01000121.1, on the reverse strand, counting down.
ACTGTATCAGCAACAGCCAGTATCCTTGCCATGAGCGGTATGTCCTCGCCCTTCAAACCCTCTGGATATCCTTCACCGTTGTAGAACTCATGATGGTATTTTATGGCGGGTATTATCCTCTTTAACTGCCTTATGGGTTCGAGTATTTCCGCACCCTTTACAGGATGCTCCCTTATTGTATGGAGTTCTTCCTCTGTGAGTTTTTCAGGCTTATCGAGGATGGTCTCGTAAATACCTATCTTTCCGATGTCATGGAGGAGTCCTGCAAGTTCAAGGTCCTTGAGTTCCCGCTCGCTCAATCCCATCTCCCTGCCTATCTCTATGGCGATGTATGTAACCCTCTCTGCATGTCCCTTTGTCCAGGGGCTCTTTGCATCTATCGCGTTGGAGAGTGTCCTTACCGTACCTATGAACAGTTCTTCAAGATCCTCAAGTAGCCTTGCGTTCTCAAGTGCAACACCCACCTGAAAGGCGAGTTTTTCGATGGTGGATACATCCTCTGGTGTGAAGGCTGCCCTCCTTTTTGCACCCATGCACAAAACCCCCACCCCCTCACCCTTGACCACAATGGGCATCCTTATGTAGGAGAGAAAGCCCTCCCTTATAAGTTCCCTCTCAACCGGCAGGGGATCGTCTATCTCCTCCATGTTGGTGAAGAGCTGGGGCCTCAGGGTCTCTATCACCCTCACTGCAATCGTGTCCTCAAAGGGTATGAATACACCCTTTTTGAAGGATTCGAGTCCAAAACCTGCGGTATAGATAAAGCCCTTCTTTTCCTCATCCACGAGCTCTATCATCACACTATCGCAGTAAACTATCTTGGATACCATCCTTGTGGAGGTCTCCAGTATCTCCTGGGGCTCGAGGCTCGAAAGGATGGACCTGTCTATCTCGTGCATGGTCTGGATGGTCTCTATCTTCCTGGATAGTTCTATTGATTTATCGAGGGATGCCTTGTATATCCTCGCCTCCTCAAGTGCAATGGAGACCTGGCTGGCAATGCCCTTCATTATCTGAAAGTCCCTGTCCGTGAACCCTGCCTTTATCCTTCGATTGGATGCCCTGTACGTACAGATAAGAACCCCTAAGTAGCCCTCCCTTCCGGTAAGGGGGATGACCGCAACGGTATCGGTGTTGTCCATCCATCTGTAGGTACCTGTCCTGTAATCCAGGTCTTTGAGATCGACCTTCTCTATCACTGACCCTCCCTCCATAGCCCTTTTGATAAAAGGGATATCGAGACTGAGGGACTCTGTCCTGAAAAAGGGAACCATATCCCGATGGAGTCCCGCCCCCTCGCATGGTCTGAAAAGATGGGTCTCTGTCTCCCAGATGTAGGATATGCATATATCACATCTCATTATCCTCTGTACCGAGTGCACAACCTGGTTCATCAATCTGCCAAGATCTGTTGTACGGGCTGTTGCATCCGCTATGATAAGCAGGTTGGATGTTATATCCCTCTCCTCGCGTATCCTCTTTTCGGACTTCCTGACCTCATCGTAAAGGAGCGAGTTCTTTATACAGAAGGATAGCTGATTGGCAAAACCCTGGAGGAATTCCACATCCTCCTGCGGGAATCTCTTGTACACGGTATATGCGCACAGGACACCCAGTACGCTCTCCTTGTATATGACAGGAAAGGTCGCAACAGACCTGTATCTGCCATCACCCCCTGTATCCTCTCTAAGGTCGTCAGACAGGTTATCTCTTATTACCGTGTTCTTGCTCTTTATCGCTGCCTCTACTGTGCCATAGTCAGATGGTAGTGGTTTTGCATCCACACCATCCCTGCCATTGCCAGCCCAGCCCTTTCTTATTATCCTCTTGGTCTTTTCATCGAGTATACCCGCCCAGGCAAACCCGTATCCCATCTGCAAAACAGTCCTGCATATCTCAACGAGCCTGAAGTCCAGATCGAGCCTCTTTGTTATCCTCTGGGTGAAATCGTAAAGCGCCTTTCTCCTCTCCTCCTCCCTTTTGTCCTCGGTTATGTCATCGAGTATGTGGATGGAGTGCATGTAGTTGCCCTTCTCATCGGTCACAGGGTAGGAGTGCATCCTGAAGAACCTGTTTGTTTCTGGTATAAATACCTCTTCAGCCCTTTCCTGATACTCTGATGTATCTACCGCCATCTTACACATATCGAATGGTCCATCCCTCCTGGGGAAGAGCTCAAAGTATGGCTTGTTGAGTATCATCTCAAAGGGAAGCCCTGTAAGGTCTCTGTAAGCCTTGTTGCACCTTACCACCCTGAACTCCCTGTCATGGATGAACATGGGCGATGATACGCAGTCAAAGGTGGTCTCCCATTCCTTCTTTGCCCTGAGGATGGCTTCTGTGGTCTCGTTGAGGTCTTCCAGCATGTAGAGCATAGCCTTTCTGGTATCCTCAAGGTCGAGTTCCCTCTGTTTTGTCTTCTTGAGTTCCTCCCTCAGACGTGTTATCTCAGATTCGAGCTCTTTTATACGCCTTTCAAGGTCGTCTCCCATCCCCTATTCTCCGCCTTCCAGTTCCTTGATCCTTTGTTTGAGTTCCCTTATCTCTCTTCGCAGTTCCTCCATCTTGAGTTCCCTTCCCACCATGAGCTTGTTTATCCGCTCCACATCCTCAAGATTCTCCCTGAGCCTCCTTTCGAGAACCTTCATGTTGGTAATATCGAGAAGGGATGCCACACTCCTTTTTGTGCCCGGTATCACAGCAACGGTGACGTAGATGTCCTTTACATTGCGGTTTCTGTCCAGGAATCTGAACTCATAGTTCCTCGGTGCAGAATCAGGATCTATCCTGCGCCGTCTGTGGTATTCCAGCATCCGCTGAAGGTCCTCCCCTGCAACGAACTCAGTCCACCGCATCTTCCCCTCCACCTCTTCCTTTGAATAGCCTGAGAGCTTTTCAAACTCGGTATTCACAAGGGATATGGTCATATCATCCTCTACTATGGTAGTTGCTGTACCAGTGTTCTCGAATATGGTACGGTACCTCTCCTCAGAGTCCTTAAGCCCCTCTTCCATCTTCTTGTGTTCTGAGATATCACGCACAAGCGCTGTAAATGCCCTCTCCCCTCCTGTTCTATCGGTTATGAGGGCTATCTCCCCAGTAAAGCCAGAACCGTTCTTCTTGGTCCCCTCTGAGATTATATTCCTGACCCTGCCGTCCTCAAGGTTCTTCATATCCCTCTCTCCCATCTTCCTGAATATCTCCTGGAAGAACCCCTTGAGTTCCTTCCCGATAACCTCTCCCCTGCTGTAGCCGAACATGCGCTCTGCAGAGGGGTTGAGTACCACTATCTTGCCAGCCTTGTCCGTTGAGATGATTGCATCGGTTGAGATGTTCAGGAGGTTTATATATTCCCGAGAGAGGTTCCTGAGCCTCCACAGAAGGTCTATCCTCTCTGTAAGTGTCCTCTCCACCTTTTTAAGCCTCGTCTCTATGAACCACTCGCGACTCTCATCCCTGAGCCTGTAGTGTGTAATGCCAAGGTCGAGTTCGAATCTATCTATGAGTGTGTATCTTATGAAATTGTACCAGAGACACGAAGGCAGATTGTCCTTACCCGAGGATAGAACACGGCTGTTCGACTCGTATACAACAGAGTTCCTGCTGTAGAGGATGTACGTACCCGTTCCAGCAGGTGGTGCAGACTGGCTCTCTGAGAGCCTGCCCTCCTTTACCCACGCATCATCGAAATAACCATGTTCTACAAAGAAGAGATTTATCGCCTCTATCGTGTCCAGGGGGTCTTTCCCTGTAAATTCTACTCCCTCATCTTTGAGTCTCTCCACCGCAACCCTTGCGACACAGAGATGGATATGATGGGTATCATATCCGATTATGTTGATAGACCCTGCGGAGAGTGCATAGTTCCACAGGTCTACAAGCCTTCTGAACCTGTCGTTCCTTTCGCAATCTTCCATCTCCCCCCATCCCATCTTCGATATTCACCACTCCTTATCGATTCTTTTCGAGCCACCTTTCCAGTTGTTCGACCTTTGCCCTGAGTGATCTGTTTTCATCCTTGAGTTCCTTCATCCTGAACTCCCTTTCCACCGTTGCCTTCCTGAAGCGTTCGAGTTCGTCTATCCTTTCCTGGAGCTCCTTCTCAACACACGCCCTCTCTATTGCTATTGCATATATGGTTGCCAGGCGTTCGACAACCACGAGGTCCTGGTCGGTGTATTTGCGGTCTGAGTTGGCAAGGGATATCTGTCCTACCAGTCGTCCATCGACCACAGCGGGTGCTGAAAGGAAGTTTTCAATGGGTATATGTCCCTCCGGCACACCAGCCGATCTCTCATCATTAGCTGGATCGTTCGTAAGTACGGACTTCTTGTTCTTCAGCACCCAGCCCCAGAGCCCTCCGTATCGCTCGAAGACTATACTCTTGTTCTTCACCTTGCATATATCCCAGATGTCCCTTGTCATGGTGGGGCATACGAGGTGACCGGTCTTGCGGTCTATGTAGCCCACAAAACCGAACCTGCTACGGGTGAGTTTTTTACTGTGTTCGAGAACTATGGAGGATATCTCATCCACACTCCTTGATGCTATGAGTGCCTCTGACAGTTCAGCCATCGCCCCGTTTATACCAGCTTGCCATTTTATCGCCCTGTTTGCCTGCTTTATCTCCACAAAGTTCCCGAGGTGTCTTGCAATGGAATGGATGAACCTTCTCTCCTCGTCCGTAAATTCCACATCCCCTTCGAGAAGAAATACCTCAACCCTGCCCACAACCTCTGCGCAGGCATGTATGTCAGAACACTCCTTCAAGGAGGTCTCCCTAAAATTGTCCGTAAGATAGGTCCTGTCCTTGAACGTAAGCCTCACACCTATCTGTTCAGGTCTCTCCCACGCAGACGGAATGAGTGCCACCACCTTCCTGAACACCTCATCCTCTGATACATCCGGGTTCTCAACAAGGTTATGTATGTTGTACAGACACTCTATCGTCCTTACCTGTCTGTTGATCTCTTTGGTGTGCTGTTTAAGCATCTCTTCTGTGCGTCTCTGTTTTGCTATGATAAAGCCAGCATATACGCTGAATCCTATAATCATGCATGTTACTATGATGCGTATCCACAGTTCACCGTGTTCGGGAAAGAGAAGTTCATCCACAAAATTCTCAAGCCTCGGCACAGATGCGTTTATCAACACCTCAAGTAGCAGGTATACAACAGCAACACAGATACCTATGAGTATCACATAACGATTGTATCGGTACATACCCTGAAACCTTAACCCAAAGGCATTGAAAAGTGACCCCACAGAAAAGGACACCTTTCATCAGGAGTGACTCCCTCCCTTAAACAAAAAACCCGCTTCCAGATCCTGGATGCGGGCTCTGTCCTCTGTACAAGCCCTTCCACAGAAGGATTGGCGAACCCCTCCGACTACAAGACGGGGCTTCACATCTTTTAGGTGTGGGCTCATCCCCCTGAAAATCCCACAGGACAATTGTATGTGGAGATTGAAGGATAAATCCCACAACATAACAAAATCCTGCTCAAAATAAGTTCACTGCCCCCTCCACAGGTCTTCAAAGGTGTTGTCCCTCTGTGTTTTACGAACCTATCATTTCATCCCCGCCCGGGGGATGGAACATCCTGATGGGCTTGTAGAAAATCCTCAAAAGGATACAGTATCACTACCTTTACACCTCTCCGTCCCTGATCTCCTTTTTCATCGCCCTTATGGTCTTTTTGTAGTCATCGCTCCCGAATATGGCAGAGCCAGCAACGAACACATCAGCCCCTGCCTTAGATGCGTCCTTTATATTGCCTATCTTGACCCCTCCATCTATCTCAAGTTCACACCTCAGCCCCTTCCTGTCTATTATCGCCCTTATGGCTTTCAGTTTCTTGAGTGCGGATGGAATGAACTCCTGTCCGCTGAACCCTGGATTTACGGACATGACCAGCACAAGGTCAGCATCCTCTATTATCGAATCTATCATGCACGCGGGTGTTGCTGGATTGAGTGCGACCCCTGCCTTTATACCGTGGGATTTTATAGCCTGTATGACCTTGTGAAGGTGTTTTGTAGCCTCAACGTGTACGGTTATTATGTCACTGCCTGCCTTTGCAAAGGAGGATATGAAATTCTCTGGTGAATCTATCATGAGGTGCACATCCAGGGGAAGCCTCGTTGCACTTCTTATAGCCTCCACTATGAACGGTCCCACCGTGATATTGGGAACAAAGTGCCCATCCATCACATCCACGTGGAGGTAGTCAGCCTTTGCATCCTCAACAGCCTTTATCTCCTTGGAGAGTTTCGAGAAGTCCGCAGAAAGGATTGAAGGTGCTATCTTCTTCATACGCCTCCTTGTACCTGTGGTTGTATTCCTGAACGGAACCCCCTTTAGTAAACCGCAGGGAATTCCTGATATAAATCCCTGCCTCTCTTATAACAGGTTTTACAAGCCCTGTGCAACCATTTTCAGCAGTAAAGGGTGTTCTTGCAGGTAAGTACCTGCCCGGGTCTTGTACCAGACCTGTACACTGTAACCCCCTTGCAACCGAGCTCATAGGCAAGGAGAAAAGCCCTCTTCACATCCTCCTCAGTCCCGTCAGGTGGGAGGTTTATCGTCTTGCTCACTGCATTGTCCGTATATTTCTGGAAAGATGCCTGCATCCTTACGTGATCATCAGGGCTTATATCAAAGGCGGTTACAAAAACCCTTTTTATCTCATCTGGCACATCATCCCTTTCCATTATGTTACCACCGCTGGATATGAACCCTATAAGTTCGTCCGAATAGAATCCCTCCTCCTTAGCGGTCTCCACGAACACATGGTTTATCTCTGGTATTTCGTATCCATCGAGCACATGCCTTGTGTAACTAAGCGAGAAGAACGGTTCTATACCAGAGGAACAGCCCGCTATGATACTGAGTGTGCCTGTGGGTGCGATGGTTGTTGTGGTGGCATTCCTCACGGGTGGGGTATGGTTACGATCGAAGATACTTCCCTTTATGTTAGGAAAGGGTCCCCTTTCCCTGGCGAGTTCCCTTGAGACCTCCCAGGCCTTTTCGTTTATAAATGCCATGAGCCTCTCTGCAAGTTCAAACCCCTCTTTACTTGCATAGGGTATCCTGAGCCTTGCAAGCATATCCGCAAAGCCCATAACACCAAGACCTATCTTTCGGTTGCCCTTTGTCATCCTTTCTATCTCTTTCAGCGGGTATCTGCTCATATCTATCACATCGTCGAGGAACCTCACTGCTATCCTTATGGTCCTTTCGAGTTTTCTGTAGTCAATCTCATAACCCCTGGCAGTCCTCCTGAGCATCCTTGAGAGGTTTATAGAGCCAAGGTTGCATGACTCATAGTCCAGGAGGGGTTGTTCACCGCATGGATTCGTTGCCTCTATCCTGCCGAGATGGGGTGTAGGATTGTAGAGATTTATCCTGTCTATGAAGAGTATGCCGGGTTCTCCGCTCTTCCATGCACACCTGACTATGAGATCGAATACCTCCTGAGCATCCTTCTCCTCCACTGTCCTTCCGGTTCTTGGATTTACAAGCGGGTATCTGCCGCCCCTCTCAAGGGCTTCCATGAACCTATCGGTAAGTGCCACGGATATGTTGAAGTTTGCAAACTCCCCCGGGTCTTCTTTTGCCCTTATGAAGGATAGGATATCAGGATGGTCCACCCTGAGTACCCCCATGTTTGCGCCCCTCCGTGTACCACCCTGTTTTATGGCTTCTGTTGCAGAGTTAAAAACCCTCATGAAGGATACAGGGCCACTTGCACTCCCCCCTGTGGAGCTGACTATATCGGATGCGGGCCTCAGACGGCTGAAGGAAAAACCCGTACCACCACCAGACTGGTGTATAAGGGCTGTGTTCTTTATGGATGTGAATATGGAGTCTAAGGAGTCCTCTACAGGCAGGACGAAACAGGCTGAGAGTTGCTGTAGTCTCCTGCCCGCGTTCATGAGGGTGGGAGAGTTGGGAAGGAACTCGAGCTGAACCATTACATCGAAGAACTCCTCTGCTATGGCCCTTATATCCCTGTCCTTCCTGTAAAGGAGTTCTGCCTTTGCCACATTCCCTGCAACCCTTCGGAACATCTCCTCAGGGCTCTCAACGACCCTGCCGTGGGAATCCTTCTTTAGATATCTCCTTTCAAGTATCGTGATGGCATATTTTGATAGTTCTGGCTTCATAGGTAAGGAAGTCTCAAAAAGGGATTATCTTATCTCCACAACAGCCTCATCCACAGAGACCCTCCCTGGAGGGGCTGGGTTATGAGCGGGATACCCGATGGGCACTATGGCAAGGGGCCTTAAATTATCCGGAAGGGAAAGGACACCTTTGACCTCATCCTCGTAAAAGGCACCAACCCACACACTACCAAGCCCCAGATCGAACGCCGTGAGCATGAGATTCTGGATACTGCAGGAAAGGTCCTGAATACAGTAAAGGTTTATACCCCGCTCACCGTAGTACCTGCCTATCCTGAGGTCACCACAGCCCACAACCACAAGAGGTGCCTCCTCTATAAATCGCTGTGCAAGGGCAGCCCTGGCAAGTCCCCTCTTCACACCAGGATTGAACACAAAATAGAAACGCCTGCTCTGTAGATTACCCGCACTGGGTGCCCATATAAGGGCATCCTTCAGGACCTCCACCTTCTCGGGCTCTATCTCCCGTGGTTTGAACCTCCGTATAGACCTTCTTCCCCTTATCGCCTCGATGACTTCCATCTATCCCCATCTATAAAAGGGAGAAAACCCACCCCCCCACTTTCTTAAAAAAAGTAACGGGTATCTTTTTCGGACCTGTCTGATTGTGAGGGAAACCCCTTTTGTAAAAGG
>WGFF01000120.1 GCA_015492355.1 Deltaproteobacteria bacterium | reverse complement strand
TATATAACAGGGGTAGATACGGGTACACAGACAGGTCTCGGGCTGACCTCTACAAAGGGCTGTCAGCTCTGTCACAATAGATAAAAAAGTAGCAAAGTACACCCTCCAGATGGGCACCCCTTTTCTTCTCCCCTTTCGTCCTTTCACAGGATTTTAGTTCCCCTGTCTTGACATTCTATGCTTTGTAGAATATGATTGTATTATTACTGATATTGTATTATTACTGATAAAGGAGCACAGGTATGGCAAGGGATCCGGTATGTGGAATGGATGTAGATCCCCTGAAGGCAGAGGGAACGGTTACGTACAGGGAGACGATCTATTATTTCTGTAGCACAAACTGCAAGGAGAGGTTCGAGGTCGATCCCGGGGCATTCCTTACTTCCCACCGTACAGAAGAGAACAAGCCTGTTGAAAAACCAAGTACTCACGGGCATAGAAGGATAGAGCTCCCCATAAGCGGTATGAACTGCGCATCCTGTGCAGGGAGGATAGAGAAGGCACTGGGTCTGCTTCCTGGTGTTAAGACCGCCTCTGTAAACTTTGCCACAGAAAGGGCAACCCTTGAGATAGACCCTGAGGTCACAGGGATAGATGAGGTGATCAAGACCATAAAGGGGCTCGGGTATGACGTTCAGAATGAGAGGGTAGTTCTTCCTGTACAGGGTATGAACTGTGCATCCTGTGTGGAGAAGATAGAAAAAGGGCTGGGTAGGATCCAAGGAGTTGTATCCGTATCGGTCAACTTTGCAACGGAAAAGGCAACGGTGGAGTTCATACCAGGGGTCACTGGTGTGGATGAATTGGTAAAGGAGATAAGAAGCCTTGGATACGATGTGGTGGAGGTGAAGAAAGAAGAAGACCTCCTTGAGAAGGAAGAGCGGATAAAGAGAGAGGCTCTAAGGAGGCTCAAGCTCAGGTTCCTTGTTTCGGTAGTCCTCTCCGTGCCTGTTGTTCTCGGCAGTTTTACAAGATGGCTTCCGTGGGTGCCCGATTTCCTTGAGAACAGGTTTTTGATGTTCCTCCTTGCAACACCTGTACAGTTCTGGTGTGGCTGGCAGTTCTACAGGGGTGCTGTATCCGCCCTTCTCCACAGGACCACCGATATGAACACCCTCATTGCAGTGGGTACGTCCTCCGCATATATCTACAGTGTGGTTGCAACGTTCTTTCCCGGCTTTTTCATATCCCGTGGATTCGAGCCACAGGTCTACTACGATACTGCCATGGTCATAATCGCCCTCATACTCCTTGGTAGACTCCTTGAGCTCAGGGCAAGGGGACAGACCTCCGAGGCTATAAAAAGGCTTGTGGGTATGCAGGCAAAGACAGCCCGCGTTGTAAGGGATGGTAGAGAGATGGATGTCCCTGTTGAGGATGTGAGGACAGGGGATGTGGTGGTGGTAAGACCGGGTGAGAAGATACCGGTTGATGGGATCGTGCTTGAGGGCTACTCCTCGGTTGACGAATCTATGATAAGTGGTGAGAGCATGCCTGTTGAAAAGGGTCCAGGGGATGAGGTGATAGGTGCCACTATTAACAGGACGGGCTCGTTCAGGTTCAGGGCGACAAAGGTAGGAAAGGAGACGACCCTTGCCCAGATAATAAGGCTCGTTGAGGAGGCTCAGGGCTCTAAACCACCCATAGCACGGTTTGCAGATGTAGTGGCAAGTTATTTTGTACCCACCATCATAGTCATAGCTGTGATTACATTTGTTGTGTGGTATGTATTCGGTCCAGAGCCGTCCTTTACCTACGGGCTTTTGAACTTCATAGCAGTCCTCATAATTGCCTGTCCCTGCGCCCTTGGGCTTGCAACACCCACGTCCATAATGGTCGGCACTGGTAAGGGGGCTGAATACGGGATACTCATACGTGGTGGTGAGGCACTCGAAACAGCACACAGACTCGATGTGATAGTGCTCGATAAGACTGGTACCCTTACAAAGGGTGAGCCTGCTGTAACGGATATAGTGGTGCATGAGGGGTCTTCACTAACAGAGGACGAAATACTTGCCTACAGTGCCAGTGCAGAGAAGACATCCGAACATCCCCTTGGTGAGGCAATCGTACGGGAGGCTGAAAAGAGGGGAGTCGAGATAAAAAAGGCTACCTCCTTCAGGGCACTGCCCGGTCATGGCATAGAGGCGAGGATAGATGAAAGGGAGATAGTCATAGGTAACATAAGGCTCATAAAAGACAGGGGTATAGATACCGAAGGGCTCGAAAGGACGGGGGAAAGGCTCTCTGATGAGGGGAAGACCCCCATGTATGTTGCCATCGACGGAGGTATTGCAGGTATAATAGGTGTTGCGGATACGTTGAAGGAGCATTCCAAGGAGGCTGTAACTGCATTGAAGGGGCTCGGACTCGAGGTGGTGATGATAACAGGGGACAACAGGAGGACCGCCCAGGCTATAGCAAGGGAGCTCGGCATAGACAGGGTACTTGCAGAGGTACTTCCAGAGGACAAGGCAAAGGAGATAAAGAGACTCCAGGGGGAGGGACACAGGGTCTCCATGGTGGGCGATGGCATAAACGATGCGCCAGCCCTTGCCCAGGCTGATGTGGGTATTGCCATAGGTACTGGTACGGATGTCGCCATGGAGGCATCGGATATAACGCTCATAGGGGGGGATCTCAGGTCCATAGTGACAGCCATAGCCCTCAGCAGGGCAACCATAAGGAATATAAAACAGAATCTCTTCTGGGCGTTCTTCTACAATATATCCCTTGTGCCTGTGGCAGCGGGTGTACTCTATCCGTTCTTCGGCATACTCCTCAATCCCATGTTTGCCGCAGGTGCAATGGGGCTTTCGTCCGTAAGTGTGGTGAGTAATGCCCTGAGG
>WGFF01000119.1 GCA_015492355.1 Deltaproteobacteria bacterium | reverse complement strand
TGAACCGCTCAACAGACTTTATAAGTCCTATGTTGCCTTCCTCTATGAGGTCCTGTAATGGTATGCCCCTGTGTATGTACCTCTTGGCTATGTTCACAACCAGACGGAGATTCGCCTCTATCATCCTCCTCCTTGCCTCCACATCTCCCCTTGCTACCCTCACAGCCAGCTCCCTTTCCTCCTCAGGGGTCAAAAGGGGATACTTCTTTATGCTGTTAAAATATGCCTTGATGGAATCTACAGAGTAACCTTCTTCGGCACCTGAGCCTCGGCGGGGATTGGATGGCTTTTTTTTGAAAGAAGACCGTTTTGATCTGTTCATATCTTATCGGGTTATTTCTGTTAAAAAAACCGAGGCTACAAAAGTACTTCCAAGATTATTAATTACATAAAACCTTACTTAAGGCAAGAAAAAAAGTGGATTTCTCGGCTTCTTACCCTTTCTTACCTCAAAGTGGAGATGATATCCTGTTGCGTTCCCCGTATTGCCCACCTTTGCTATTATATCGCCTCTTTTGACCCTATCACCCCTTTTCACAAGGTTGACCTCGTTGTGTGCATAGACAGTGTAGAAATCGTCCCTGTGCTTTATGATAATCACATTGCCATATCCCCTGATACCGCTGTCAGAATACACTACCTCCCCATCACCTGCAGCACGTATCGGACTGCCCCTCGGTGCCTGTATGTCTATGCCATCGTGTTTGGTCCAGCCCCTCATCCCATAGGATGATGTGATCTTCCCCCTGAGGGGCCAGGAGAATCTACCTTTTTCAACGACGACCTTCTTTATCTCCTCCCGTTGGTGGGTCCTCTTGTAGGGCACAACCTTTCGTACCCTTGTAACACCTGGTATGAATATCCTTGTTCCTGCCCTCAGCTCAGAGGGGTTCTTTATGTTATTCATCTCTGCAACCTCCTGTATATCCACCCCGTAAGTCCTGCATATCCTCCACAGGGTCTCACCCTCCTTTACGGTGTGAAATACCCCCCTCGATATGATACAGGATGTAAGAAGGATAAGAATGGCAAGCAGTCGGAGATACATGGCTATGGGATGTAATGGGTAAAGACCCCCAAGGTTTCTATCGGCCTTCTTTCCAGAGAATTTTAGGCTTAAAACCTTCTGGGATAGGCTGTATGAAAATCCCTTTGACTTCTCCCCTTTAATCCCCCTCCTCAAAAAATACCTGGCTCAAACACCTAATAAACTACCACACCACTTGCGGTGGGGTGTTCAAAGCACTTAAAGGAAAGCCATAGCCCTGTCCACCGCATCAACAGGGTCTTTTGCAACGATTATATCGGGTATCATCTCCCAGGTATTCAATCCCACCACTGGCTTTCCTATCTTAAGGGCGAGTGCTATCTCAGAGAGTGTACCGTAGCCACCACCTATGGCAATAAGTACACTTGCTGTCCTTACAATAAGCATGTTCCTCATCTCGCCCATGCCTGTTGGAATGGCTATATCGATATACGGATTGGCATCGTCTGCGTTGTAGCCCGGCAGTATACCTATGGTGAGCCCGCCGTTTCTTTTGCATCCCCTTGCGGATGCCTGCATTACACCACCAAGCCCACCGTTTACAACCACCCTGCCCCTCTGTGCGATGAGTCCTCCAACCTCCTCTGCAAGGGAGTTCAAAAGACTGTCATCTTCTCCACTTCCGATGACACCGATGAGCCTGTATCCTTTCATCTTCAGTCCATGAACACCTTTACTACTATAAAACCGAGGACGAGAAGAACAACAAAGACCACCGTAAGGAGGTTAAAGTACCGGTCTATAAAATTCTTTATACTACTGCCATATCTGTGTATGAGGATAGCGAGGATGAAAAAACGTGCGGATCTACTCAGGGCAGATGCAACGACAAAGACCCAAAAATTTATCTTGAAGGCACCTGCTGTGATGGTAAACACCTTGTAAGGTATGGGTGTAAAACCTGCTATACCCACAGCCCAGGCATCATAAGTCCTGTAAAGTGATTGTACGTACTCGTATTTCTCGGCAAAGCCGTACAGTTCAAGGATATTGTATCCAATGAGTTCCATAAAGTAAAGACCGATCACATATCCAAAGACACCCCCCAGTACAGAGCCTATGGATGTTATGCCTGCATAGAAGAACGACCTCGATGTGACAGAGAGCGCAAGGGCTATGAGAAGTACATCAGGTGGTATGGGAAAAAAGGACGACTCAGTAAAGGCAAGAAAAAAAAGTGCCCATGTACTGTATGGGCTATACGCCCAGTTCATCACCCATTCATAGAGCCTCCTAAGCACATCTATTCCCCTTCCAGCCGTATTTGCCTATGAGTTTCACGAACCTGCATCCACCCAGATCTTCCACGACCGTATCATTTTTCTTTCTGGTTATCCTCAGGAGTTCCTGACTCAGCTCTGTACCGACTGGTATAACCAGTCTTCCACCGTCGGCTAATTGTTCTATGTACGTTGGAGGTACCTCTGGAGATGCAGCGGTCACGATTATAGCATCGAAGGGTGCCTCCTCGGGCCATCCGAGTGTACCATCGCCTATCCTGATTATAATGTTAGAGTAGTGGAGTTCATCAAGTATCCTTCTTGCCCGTGATGCGAGTGTGGATATGCGCTCTATGGAGTAGACCTTGTCTGCAAGGAGAGACAGAACCGCACTCTGATAACCAGAGCCAGTGCCTATCTCAAGAACCTTTTCCCTGCCTGTGAGTTTCAGTGCCTCTGTCATGAAGGCAACCATGAAGGGCTGGGAGATGGTCTGCCCTTCACCTATGGGCAGGGGATAATCATTGTACGCCTGAGACTGTAATGCCTCTTCCACAAAGAGATGCCTTGGAACAGTGAGCATGGCATCTATCACCCGTCTGTCCTTTACACCCCTGGGGATGATCTGTGTATCAACCATCCTGCGTCTTGCACGCTCGTAGATATCGTTCTTCTTCCTCTTCAATTCCTATATCTTCCACCTCTTGAGTTCCTCTATCGAGGAGTGGTTGGTCATATCGAAGTGTATGGGCGTTATGGATATGTATCCCCTCTCCACCGCATGGAAGTCGCAGTCCTCTCCTCCTTCCCACTTTATAGGTTCACCGCCTATCCAGTAGTATTTCTTACCCCTGGGGTCTACCTTCTCTATGACAGAGTCGCCGAAGATGCGTCTGCCCTGTCTGGTTATCCTGTAGCCCATTATCTTCTTCCCTGAGGGTACGTTGACATTCAGCAGGGTATTCTCAGGGAGACCGCCCCGTTTAAGGATGACCCTCACAAGCCTTACCGCAAACTCTGCTGCCCTGGTGAAATCGAACCTTTTACGTGCCACAAGGGATATGGCAACAGACGGTATGCCAAGGAGTGTCCCCTCCATTGCTGCAGAGACGGTACCTGAATAGAGTACATCCTCACCGAGGTTCCCACCCTTGTTGATACCTGATACGATGATACTGGGCCTTTCTCTGAGTATACCGTTCACAGCAAGACTTATACAGTCTGTTGGTGTGCCATCCACTGCATAGGTGTTTCTGCCCACCTCCTCGAACCTCAGGGGCCTGTGGAGTGTGAGTGCGTGACTCGCTGCGCTCTGCTCCCTGTCTGGTGCGACAATGTATACCCTCCCCACCCTCCTGAGGGCGGTGGCAAGGCTTTTTAGACCCTCGGAGTGTATACCATCATCGTTGGAAACGAGTATGATGGGTTTCTTTTTCACTCTGCCAGTGTCTTTCAGGGAGAAAACCTCTGCAGAAGGGAATCCTACAGGAAGGAAACCCCTTTCTCCGATAATTCCTGAAAACATTGAAGTAAGGGTATAATAT
>WGFF01000118.1 GCA_015492355.1 Deltaproteobacteria bacterium | reverse complement strand
TCATTATAAAAAGAAGGGGGACAGCCCCGGCGTATTCAGCCCCTGCTATTAAATCAATGATGGTATAGGAAAAATAATCAGTAGACAATGCTATAGGAATACCTATAAGAAGTATTACTGTGAGGCTTCTAAAAAGATCGTGAATGAACATATCAGGTAACGATGCATTTCTACTCATCTTTGGCAGGAAGGATATCATGATGGCAAATGGTATAATCCAGAGAGATGATACGAGTCTGAAGGATAGTGAATACATGGCTATCTCTTCATCTCCAGCAAGCTTCGAAAGAAGAAGAAAAGGTAGTAAGAGGAATATACCTTCCAGAAAGGTTGCTATACCAAGTGGCAGGGCTTTTTTGAGCATATCCTTGCAGGCACTTGTATCCATACCGAATTCAGGTCTTAGAATCTTGAAAGAAAGGTACATAATCGCAACTAAGCCAGGTATGTTTGCCACATTTATAGCAAGGATAAGTTCAAAAAGACTGTATCCTCTCTTTACAGCCCAGAGTATGACCAAAAGGCAGAAGAGCTCATTTATAAAATTCACAATGGCAGGATAATACATTCGTTTGTAGGCCTGAAAAGGGATATCAAAGACCGTTCTAAAGAATATCCCCCTGAAGGACAGGAATAGCCCAAGCGATGCTACAAAACCCAGTTCTACCACATCCTGTGGGTATCCTGTAACATACAGAGCCACCACAGCCACTATCATGGATGTCAGAGTAAGTAGAAACCTCATAATAATGGCATTGCCAAATCCTTTATGAGGATCTACCTTTTCACCTGCTATCTCACGGGTCATCAATGTGTTGATTCCGAGATCAGTAAGAACCCCCCAGAAAAGAACATAGGCTGTTATAAAGGAATAGCGACCGAAGAGCGATGGTTCCAGGTATCCTGTAAGAATAGCAAGTATAGCTATACTGATGACCTTGTTGAGAAAATTACCGGCAATTATAGATACGCTGTTTAAGAGAATGGTCATGATTAACCCTTTGATATGCCTGTTCTTGATGGATATCCTAAGATGGGACAAGGGAAAGAGCCACCTTTTTCACAGGTCGTCATCCCTCTTTATATCAAAAAGACGCATGAGTATGCCGAAGACCAAAGTAAAGTAGGCTACATCCGCCATCTTTTCAGCCATGTGCTGTCTGTTGAGAATCATCAATACACCGGCACTTAAGAGAAGTACTATAAAGGCAAGGATTGCTGTTGTTCCTGCAAAGCGTATAACAGAAAGCACAGCCTTACCTGTGGATTGTGTCTTTGCTATGATGGTCTGACCTTTCTTCTTAATCTCAAATACAGGCTCACCCTTGAAAAGTCTATCTGACTGCCATATAACAAGATAAAACAGACTGTAAATCAAAACGATCAGTGCTGGACCCAGCACCACTGCAAAGAAGCTATCAGGGTGTAGTATAACGGTATAGGGAGATAGAATCGAAAAGAGGAAACTTACAGAGAGGATAAATATGACAGGCAGATATACTATCATCCATCGCTTCATGGCAAGTGAGAGTGGCTTTGATGTAGCCCATGCCATAAGGTTTACACCTATAATCCACATCAGGCACATTGCCGATGGAAAGAGCAAATAATCATAGGAATTCCCAAAGGGACTGAGCCCTCTTTCAAGGTAATTCTGGTCAAAGACTATGTAGCCCCTGGGGAATTTACTACTTTTACCGAGATAGTTTTTTATAGTTATGGAACTCAACCCTGCCATGAGCTTTTTTTTGTCAGGAATAGTTGTCAGTTCAAGTATATTCCTTCCATTCCTGAAAACATCCTTGGGAACAACAAACCTGGAAACCTCTTCTGTACTATTCCACTGAGGGCTTAAGGTTGTTGCATTCTTTGAATTTAAAGAGACTATTACCTTTGTTTTCTTATCCGATGACTTGGGAAAGAAGGCAACGATTTTAAATCTCAAGGTTTGTGGCTTCTTGAGATAAAATGGTATTGTATTGTTGTCATTCCCCATCCATACAAGATTGTACTCCCTACCTGCCAGTCTAAATCTTTCCTTCTTAATAACCTTTGATATCAGTGGATTATCTTCTTTTTTCAGGATGTCGAATTTTATCGTTCTGAAATCCCTGAATACATACATGTTGTGAAAGAAGGCAAAAAATAGTCCCATACAAATAACAGAAAAGAACCATACCCATCCTTTTGATCTATTTTCCATATTATTCTTTCCCCTGGTATTTTGTTATCCTTGTCCTTATATAGAATACAGAACCCAGGACAAATACACCTGATACAGAAGATAGGGTTATAAGGAAGCCTGCCACAAGTCCTCTCTGAGGAAGAAATTCAATAACGATCTTATAGGTACCCATTCTGTCTATCCACCATCCATTCGCATAACCATTGATAATACGATGATCACTGAAGACTATATTCCCCCATCCCTGTGCGACAGGTAACACTGCTGAAAGTATTTTTCTCTTGGTCTTTTTTGAATCATCTACAACAAAGGCATGCCAGCCCTGATGGAATCGTTCATTAAAGATAAGCCAGAATGGTTCTGTATTAGATACTATCCTTATTTCGTATCTTGTAGGATTGATCCTCATATAATCTATAAAATGTTTATCAGTATCCCCATAAGGTCTCGAACCCTCTACCTGTGATATCACTATGAGTCTATCACCAGTGCTACCCTGTATATCACCATTAGTTTCAAACCCTATGGTATGCACACCTCTTTTAAAGGATATGCGTCCACCAGAGTCTATTCTCTGTCCATCTATAGTGAGTGTGATTCCATCATGTTCCATATCATCTGGCACGTGCAACAATGGTACCTTATGGTAAAATCCGAGTCTTCGGATGTGGATGATCCTTGGGAGTCCACTATTTTTAATATTCTTTATGTTAAAGGATACCCATACTGGTCTATAGATTTTTTTCCCCGGATAGCCGAATCTCCTCTTAAAGGCTGAGCTCAATTTGGTGCTCACCTTTAGACCATCCTTTTCGAATGTTCCTATCTTTATCTCTTCATCGCTCCATCTGTTGCCATCAAGGTCTATACCGACTGTTACATCTATCTTGAGATTATCCGGTGTTATAATCTCTCCGTTTATATCGAGGTAAGGATACTCTTCTGGATCGAATTGTGGCTCTATCCTTTTAACTACGCGTGCCTTATCGCCACCTCTGAGGATTATCTTTATTCCATCCTCTGCCTTTATAG
>WGFF01000117.1 GCA_015492355.1 Deltaproteobacteria bacterium | reverse complement strand
TTACCCTCTTAAATCCCCTTTCCACAAGTTCATCTCTAAGTCCTCTATCTGACAGGACGAGATCTATCTTCTGCCTTATGGCATCAGTATCCGAAGGGTCTACAAGTATCCCACCGTCTCCAACAACCTCTGGCAGGGATGTAACGTTTGATGTTATAACAGGAGTACCACATGCCATTGCTTCAAGCGGTGGAAGCCCAAAGCCTTCGTAAAAGGAGGGGTATACAAAAAGGCTTGCCATGGAATAAAGGTATGGAAGATCATGTTCTGGCACAATATCAGTAAATATCACCCTGTCATCGAGTGCGAGCCTCTTTACGGTACTGTAGAGTTCATTCCATCTCCTTTCGATCTTTCCTGTAAGAACCAGTTGATACCCCCTTGTACGGAGACCTGAAAAGGCATGTAGGAGCCTGATGAGGTTCTTTCTCGGATGATGTGTCCCAACGTAAAGTATATATTCCCCTTTGATACCGTATCTCTCCCTTACCCTGTTCATGCCATCGTGGTCAGAGACAGGTCTGTACATATCGTCCACACCTATGTGTATTACCGTTATCTTATCAGCCCTGATGCCAAGATGTTTTGTGATGTCATCCTTGGTATAGTTAGATACAGCAATAATCCTTCTTGCAAGTCTTGTAACGGTATGGAACATGAATCTTGCATAAAGATGTCCTATCCTGCCTGGACAGGCATCAGGGAAGAGATAGTATATGAGATCGTGTACTGTAAGTACCACTGGTTTTGTGTTGAGGAGTGGTAGGTTGAAGTTTGGGTAATGGATTAAATCTCCATCCAGTGAGTTGATCTTCCATGGTAGAACTATCTGCTCCCTGAGACTGTAAATAGGTATCGTTGAATCGAGTCTGCGGATTTTAAGGTTTTCATATTTACCCGGAAATGTATCTTCAGGATTCACAACCACTGTATAGGTACATTCCCTTTGGTATCTTGCAAGATATACGACAAGGTTCTGTATATATCTGCCTATCCCTGATTTTGTAATCATACGTGCATCAACAGTAATATGCATAGGATACTCTCCACGGTGAACGTATAGATGACCGAGGAAAACCTGTGAAAGAAGCCCCAAATACTCTCCCTGTAAAACATGGGGAATTAATTAACCCGGCTTTCAGGGGTATCATCCTGAAAGCAACACAGGCTTCCCTGAGAAGAGCCCCCTGGCAGGGGTTCAGAATCCAGTGGGTGATTAATTATTTTATTTGATAGCAGGAAAAAAGTCAAAAAAGGATCACAAAGAAAGGCTTACAGAGGTAGTCAATGTCTTCTTAGCCTCCACTTTGGGAAATCCCTTTCCCTTACCGCATCTTTCAAAGAACCCTTTTTAAGGGAATGAAAGACAAGGTATGGTCCTATCTCATAGATGACCACCCTGCCCTTCCACGTTTGTTCAGGCAGTATCTCAACGTAATTGCTGTATGTGATAAACCAGTCAGGCGCCTTCTCTATAGCCTGCTGGATGTGAAAATCAGTCCAGTCCCATTTGGCTCTATCATCCACAAAGGCACCATGTATTCCTATTATGTACTTGCCATGAGCCCCTGTCCTGAGAAGGGATATTACCTTCCTGTCATCCCAGAAACCAAAACCATAGATACCAAAATTCTTGTGCAGAGAAACCGCAGTAGCAAGTATATTGAATCCTATAAACTGCATCGCCACTACCACCGCACAGAGGGATATGAAATTCCACCTCTTCAATATCCTCCATGATATATGATCATAGATACTCTTCAATCCGCTACCTGCATACACAGCCATTGAACCTGTGAGTGAAAGTGGATACTGGGTTACCCCACCACTTATTATAAAACCGCTCAACATGCTGATTACAATAAACTGAGGCACGATAAAGAGAAGATATCTTCTGTCACTATCCCTTTTAAACAGCCATACAGTGAAACCAAGGAATATAAGAATATTGACCATAGCAAATTCAATCCAGCCTCTGAGTAATGGGTATAAAAGATTATGATCCGTAAAAAAGGCGATAAGGTTTTTTGTAATCGCCGTATTGAAGATATACCCCTTTATAAGAGTATAATCTATACTCCCTACAACCATAAAGCCAGCTGCCACCGATAGCACAACCAAGAGAGGTATTGCAAATCTAAGGATTCCCTTTCTATCATTTATATAGAGGAGGAAAAAGGGATATACACCGAGCCAGTATTCTCTTGCCATCACCGCTGTAACTGCAAGGATACCAGAAAGGATGAACTCCCCCCTGAACAGAAAAAACAGTGCACCAAGAAAGAAAAATAGCCCGAACTGATCAAGATAGAACCTCCCACCGAATCTCAGGGCATAAAAGGAGAAGATAAAAAGCATACTTCCCACTATGGCACAGTCTCTTGATGATGTCCTTACACATATAAGATATATGAGAATCGCACATCCAACAGTAAAAAGTGATGCAACAAGCCTTGATACATGGATGTGATTGTGGAGTTGCAGAAACGGTGCGGTTACGAAAAATGGTAAGGGACTATGCCAGATAAAGGTCTCCATCCCGCTCGTCTCACTCACAAGTCCTCTACCTTTCGAGATGTTATCCGAGACCTCCCAGTAGATTACCTCATCTGAATGGAGCCTCTCAAAAAAGGCTGGTATTGTTATAAATACAATGCCTAATATGGATATCAATAGTAGATCTTTAACCCTTGCACTCAATCTCCAAGTTCCTTTGTGTTAAGGCTTTTTTTAGGGGTATATGGTATGGACACCATATAAGGATAGTCCTTATCCCTTATCAAAAGAAACAGCGTAACAAAGAGTATAGCACCTAACATAAAAGATAAGTGCTTATTAGGCACCCTCGAAAACATCACGATACCTGTAAGTACGGTCAATATCTTGAACCTGAATAAAAAGGGTAGGATGTTTATGTTCAATAACCTGTAACATATAAAAAGATTCGTTAAGAGTCCTGCCCCCAGCGATAGAACAAAACTTAGCCCTGCTCCCATATGCCCATACCGGGTGATAAGATAAAAGCCAGATAGTACGCAGAAAATGGATATAATAGCCCATACCATGGTATTTACCCTCTGGTGCCCCACTGCTGTAAAGGCATAGAAAAAAGTTGTATTTATAAAATATATAAGGG
>WGFF01000116.1 GCA_015492355.1 Deltaproteobacteria bacterium | reverse complement strand
TTTTAGGGGAGGGAAGGTCTTTTCAAAAAATCCCCCTGTAAATACCTGCTTCAGGTGGCATTTTTGATGCCACCTTTACCTGTCAAGGGTTTTTTCACGGGGATGGATTGTGGTATAATATTATCCAAAAGGAGGGATCGATTCTATAGCCCAGCTATTCGGAAATATCTCTGGACTGAAATCCAATCAGATAAAGAGACTTGAGCGTATCTACAGGCGCAGGATACCGCCCACAAGTATCATCTCCCCTGAGCTCGGAAGGTACCTTACAGAACTATCCAGGGAGATAAAACGTCAGATAGGTGTGATAATAGACCGCAGGGGGAGTATTGTGTCTGTGGTGGTGGGTGATGAAAAGGAGATAGTGATACCTGTGCTTGAGGACTATCCCCTGGGCAGGAGGCGTCTGAGGGGGGTCAGGTGTGTACATACCCATCTCAAGGACGAACCCCTCTCACAGGATGACCTCACAGATCTTGCACTCCTCAGGCTCGATATGATGGTTGCACTCGGTGTGGCAGGTGATGGTCTGCCTGGCAATATATACACTGCCCATCTTCTTCCCCTCAACAAAGAGGGCAGGACCTTCGAGGTCCAGCCACCTGTACCGTTTCACAGGTTTAATCTCAACGTGGAGGAGTTTGTATCTGCCCTCGAGGCTGAGATGGGTAGAGCCATTCTCAGGGATGTAAGGGATACAAGGGAGAGGGCGATCCTTGTGAGTGTCTCCCCGGAACCCAGGCACGAGCAGATGGAGGCACTGGAGGAACTGAAGGAGCTTGCCAGGACGAGTGACGTTGTGGTGCTGGATACGGTGTGCCAGAGGCAGAAGGATATAAATCCTCGCTACCTTATGGGTACGGGCAAGATAAAGGAGCTCATAATAAAGGCGCTCCAGAAGGAGGCGACCCTCCTTATATTCAACCAGGAGCTCACACCCACACAGGTAAGGGAGCTCGGCAGGATAACAGAGCTCAAGGTGATAGACCGAACCCAGCTCATACTCGATATATTTGCAAGAAGGGCACGTTCACGGGATGGAAAGGTACAGGTGGAACTGGCTCAGCTCAGGTATCTCCTTCCCAAGCTTACTGGCAAGGGTACCTCTCTTTCAAGGCTTACAGGTGGAATAGGTGGAAGGGGTCCTGGTGAGACGAAGCTCGAGATAGACAGAAGAAGGGTGCAGGAGAGGATAAACCGTCTGGTAAAGGAGCTCGAAGCACTCAGCAGGGGTAGAAAACAGAGAAGAAAGAAGAGGGCACAGACGAGTATACCTATTATCTCCATAGTCGGGTACACGAACGCAGGTAAGTCCACCCTCCTGAATGCCCTTACAGGGAGTTCCACCTATGTGGAGGATAAACTCTTTGCAACACTCGATACTGCAACAAGGAGGCTTCGCTTTCCCAGGGAGAGGGATGTGGTCATAACGGATACGGTCGGCTTTATAAGGAATCTGCCTGAAGACCTCCTGAGTGCCTTCAGGGCAACCCTTGAGGAGATGGAGGATGCAGACCTCCTTCTGCACATCGTTGATATAAGCAATCCGTCCTTTGAGAGACACATAGAGACCGTTGAGAGACTGCTCGAAAGGATAGGGCTCGGTAGTATCCCGAGGATACTGGTCTTCAACAAGATAGACCGTGTGGAACCTGTGATAGCAGAGAACCTTTCCCGCAGGTACGGTGCGGTGCCTGTATCGGCACTCGATCCATCTACCCTCCACAGGCTTCTCAGGGCTATAGAGGCAAGGCTCTGGTCAGACCATCCCTCAAGGGCAAGTGCCAGTGGCTGAATGGAGGGGTTTTGGTCTCTTCTTGATGTCAGATGCCCTTACCCCAACGAGCCTGACCTTCCTTGAGATATCTATCTTAGAGAGGAGCTCAAGTACCCCGCTCCATATATCGTTTAGCGAATCGGTCGGCTCTGGAAAGGTCTTTTCCTCTGTGAGGGTGTTGAAGTCGTGGTAGCGGACCTTTATGGCAATGGTACCTGTCCTTGAGGAACTGTTCCTGAGTCTCCCTGTTACATCCTTGGTAAGCCCATAAAGGGTCTCCTTTATGAGATACATATCCGAGGTGTCGTGCTCAAAGACCACCTCTCGTGTTATGGAATCGGGCTCATGGAATGGTACGACCGGGCTTTCGTCCATACCGCGAGAGTAGTTATGTAACATCCTGGCAAGGTCTTTCCCAAAATTCCTTTCCAGGTGCTCAAGGGGTGTTCTGGAGAGCTCTCCCACCGTGTTTATACCGAGGAATCTGAGCCTTTTTTCCACCTTATCGCCCACACCCCAGAGCCTCCTTACAGGTAGACCCTGGAGTATCTTCTCCACATCCCTCCTGTCTATGACAGAAAAACCATCCGGTCTTTTCATCTCCCCTGCAAGACAGGAAAGGAGTTTGTTCGGTGCCACACCCACCGATGCAGTAAGGGAAAGGGTATGTCTTATTCTTTTTTTAATCTCCTTTCCTACCCTTACCGCATCCACGGGATTTACCTCAAGGAAGGCGATATCGAGTCCAAAGGTTTCAACGAGCGGGGTGAATCCACTGAGTATGGTGAGGAATCTTTCTGACATCCTCTCGTAGGCTTCGAAATCAGGGGGAAGGATAACGATATCCTGACAGAGTCGCCTTGCGGTTCTAAGGGTCATACCCCTTTTTATCCCCTTCCGCCTTGCCTCGCAGGACGCTGAGAGCACAGTACCCCTTTTTGATGGAACCTCCTCACTGCTCACAACCACGGGTCTGCCCTTGAGATGGGGTTTCCCTGCCAGTTCCACCCCTATGAAAAAGGAGTCCATCTTCACATATATCACAGCCCTCTCTGCCATCGGGAGGAAAGAAGAGATATACCCTCAGGGAGAAGTATATCATACACCATCTGTCCGTGGAATAGGGAATAGGCGGGATAGGTCAGACCGTATACTTCCTTGCGGATTTGACTATCTCATCTGCAAAGTAGGGTTTCCGTATGTATTCGTCTATCATGCCCTCCTTTACTCCCTGGTCTATAACATCGGATGCGTCCTTGAAGTAACCTGTAAAGAGTATCACCTTGATAGAAGGTCTTATCTTCTTTATCTCCCTGTAGGTCTCAAGTCCGTTCATATCTGGCATGATGATGTCCATGAACACAAGGTCGTAGGGCTTTTTCTTCACCTCCTCCACCGCTTCCCTTCCACTTATGACATAGGTCGCATCGAAGCCCTCTTCTTTGAGTATCTCGCTTATGCCGAGTCCGATGGTCTCCTCATCGTCAACAATAAGGACCCTTATATTGGATTTGATCCTCGGCATCTCCTACACCTCCGGGAC
>WGFF01000115.1 GCA_015492355.1 Deltaproteobacteria bacterium | reverse complement strand
CCCTCAAACTCCCTTCCCCAAAACTTCTAATCTAAAGTTTTTTGGGAAAGGGGACCGGGGAAAACCCTTTTTTACAAAAAAGGGCGATAGCCCGGAGGGTCTTCCCCACAACAAAAATTCAGGTCCGATTCGATGACCCATTACCTTGTAAAAAAGAGATGTACGAACTTGTTACCGGGAGCTTCACCGAGGAGAGGGGATTCCCCTGGGGTCTCTATCACGGAGGTATCTTATGGATATAAAGGTTCCCATCGGTTATAAATTCATACTGGGTTTTATACTGGTTGTTGCTGTGGCTGCCTTCGTGCCCGATTTTATAGATAAGACCGATGTTACAGAATGGATGAAAAAACCCATCAGTTTTCTTACAGCCATGCTCATAGGGCTCATACTCGGAACCCTGTTCACAAGGAATTTTACCAGGAACTTCAATCAGCTCACATCCCTTGCCCGCAGGATAAGTCAGGGGGATCTGCGCACTGTTGAAGTGGTGAATACCAACACAGGATTCTTCAAGGACGAGACCTCAGAGCTTGCAGAGGCACTCGTTGGGATGCAGACAAGCCTGAAAGGGCTTGTTGAGCGCATAAAGGGCACTGTCATAAACCTTGCAGAAGCCCAAGAGGCACTCGACAGGATAATCTCCAAGAGTTACGAGACATCCAAGGAGGTAATATCTGGTACATCCACCATATTCGACGGTGCACTGGAGCAGGCAAGCCATATAGAGGATGCATCGAGGACGGTAAAGGAGATGGCAGACCTTGCGGATGATGTGGCTGGAAAGGTTACAGAGAGTGCCAACGCATCCCAGAAGGTCAACATGATGGTCCAGAGGGGTGCCAATACCGCAACATCAGCCATAGAGAAGATGGAGCTTATATTCAAGGGTATAGAGATGACAGAAAAAGCGGCAGTAAGGCTCAAGGACAGGATAGGCGATATACCAAAGATACTCGATGTGATAACCCATATCTCAAGACAGACCGATCTCCTTGCCCTCAACGCAACCATAGAGGCTTCAAAGGCTGGTGAGCACGGAAAGGGCTTTGCAATGGTTGCAGAAGAGGTCAGGAGATTTGCAGACAATACAAACAGGAGTGTGGATGATGTATCCCACATCGTTGGTGAACTCAAAAATCAGGTAGAACAGGTTGTAACCACTGCCAGCGAAGGCACATCCTTTCTGAAGGATGGCAGGGATGATATAAGGAGGATAAGGGAGATCCTCGGGGAGATAACCGAGTACACATCCGATGTTGCCGAACGGGCAACCAGTGTGCTTACCCTCACACAGAAACAGAAGGAAAAGGCAGAAAAGATAGTGGATATAATAGGTGAGGTCGCACAGATAGCAAGGGAGAACCTCTCTGTTACAGAAAAGGTGGACAGTGCGGTTGAAAGGCACAGTGCTACAATAAAGGATACACCAGAGGCATCGAAGAACCTTACAAAACTCTCTCAGGAACTCAAGGACGTGGTATCAAAATTCAAACTCGATTGAAATATGCTATGCACGGAGACAAACTCGTATTCAACCTTTACGAAAGGGCCCTTGCCCTTGATACCACCGATATATTCGCTGTGGTAGAGGCTAAAAAGGTCTTCTTCATACCGGGGCAGAGGGGCTTTGTAAAGGGTGTCATATCCTTCAGGGGGAACCCTGTAACAGTGGTGGACCTCAAAAGGGTATTCAACCTGCCCTCAAAGAACAGGGGTCCATCGAGAATAATAATCGCGGGCAGGGCGACCAGAGCCATAGGGCTCGATGTAGGAAAGGCAAGTATATCGTTTCTCTGGGACGAAGACCTGAAATCCACTAAGTCCCTTCAGAAGAAGGGAAGATACATATACGATGTGATAGAGTACAGGAACAGACCCATATATCTCCTCAACTGGTATGCCATATTCGAAGAGACAGTAAAGATACTGTCAGGGAGTACCACCACCTAAAAGGGTATACTCAGAGCGGGAAAAAACAGGAGCATGGGGAAAAGTAGCCCGGTTATTTTTTAGATCGATAAATCTATACCTTGTAAAGACCGGGGGTCTCAGGGGGGCGATACCCCATGAAGCAAAGAAACCCCGTTGCTTTTATGTTAATAAACCTATACCTTGCTGAAAATGGGGGGCAGGGGGTATCCCTAAAGGAGTGGTGGTCTTATCATCCTCCGTCTGTAAGTATATCCCCCACCCGGTATGAGATGGGTTTGAGGGCTTGAGGGATGTAAGCCATCATGCCCGGGGGCTTTATATAGCCTGCAAAAACTACACGGAAAAACAGATGGATACATCGAGGTACAAAAGGGTCTTTCTTGAAGAGGCTTACGAGAGGCTCTCTGGCATAGAGAAGGGGCTCCTTTCCCTTGAGGAAAGACCAGATGACCCTTCCGTTGTGGACGGTCTTTTCAGGCATTACCATTCCATAAAGGGCATGTCCTCGTCCATGGGGTACGAGCATATGAAGATACTCGCCCATGCCCAGGAGGATCTACTCGAAAGGATACGTTCTAAAAAGGAAAAGGTAACCCCTGAACTCCTCTCTCTTCTCCTTGAGTGCCTCGATGTGATGAAAGGTCTTGCTGAGGATATAAAAGAGGATAGACCCATCGAGACGGATATAAAAGGGTATGTGGAGAGGCTAAGGGGTTTTAAGAGTAGCACCACGGTAAAAAAGGTCTCTCAAGCCCCTGTACCACAGGCTCTCAGGCTTCCCCATGTAATAAAGGTTGAGAGCAACGTATTCGACGATCTCCTCACCCTTGTGGGGGATCTCTTCATGGCTTTTTCCTCCCTCAAGACAATTACAGACCCCTTCAGGTCTATAGAGCTCAGGGACAATATCCACAACCTCGGCAAGACCATCAATGCCTTCTACCACAGTATCCTCTCTGCGAGGATGCTCCCTTTTGAAGACCTCGTCCAGGGTCTTCCAAGGATAGTAAGGGATATATCGAGGAGCAGGGCAAAGGAAGTAAACCTTAGCATAGAGGGTGCTGATATAACCCTCGACAGGACCATACTCAGCCAGATGGGCAATCCCCTCATACACATAATAAAGAATGCGGTCGATCACGGCATAGAATCACCCGAAGAACGCACAAAGCAGGGCAAACCCCGTACAGGACAGGTGATGATAAGGCTCTATACAAGGGAAGACAGGGTGGTCATAGAGGTGGAGGACGACGGCAGGGGTATTGATTGCAAGAGAGTGATAGAGAAAGCCATATCCATGGGATTCCCTGTACAGAAGGTCATGGCAATGAGTGAGAAGGAGGCACTCTCCCTGATTTTTACACCTGGATTGAGCCTCTCAAAGGATGTTACCTACACGTCTGGAAGGGGTGTAGGCATGGATGCTGTAAAGGAGACCATAGAGGGGCTTGGTGGCAGTATATCGGTAGAGTCCACACCCGGCAGGGGGACCAAGTTTGTTATTGACCTTCCGAGGACGACCTCTATAATAAAGGTACTCCTTGTCCATGTCTGTGAGGAGATGTTTCTTGTACCCGTATCCAGGATAGAGAAGGTAATGGAACTGAAAAGAGAGGATATAAGGAACGATACCATCAGGTACAGGAAGAGGGATGTACCTGTCCTCTCCCTTGCAGAGGCGCTGGGTATGTCAGGCTGTGGGGACAGAGGGGACACAATAGCCCTCATCGTTGAGGATGGTAAAAGGGGGCATGTAGCCATCCTTGTGGATGACTTCGGCGAGGAGATGAACGCCTACATAAAACCCCCTCCCCCGCCCATAAACAGGCTGAACAGTACCTCGGGTATCGCTATCATGGGGGATGGCAGACCCGTCTTTCTCCTCGACATACCAGAGATCGTATCAAAGGCATATACCACGCAGGAAGGATGAGGTCTTTTTTTCTTTGAGGTGATAGGAGGATGAATGTACGTACCCTTAAAAGGCTTCTCAGTGATGTAAGGGAAGGGAAGGTTTCGGTTTCAGAGGCTCTCGAAAGGCTCAGGGGTTTACCCTTTGAGGAACTCGAATTTGCAACCATAGATACCCATCGTTCCCTCAGGCAGGGTTTCCCAGAGGTGATATTCGGAGAGGGAAAGAGTGCTGGACAGATAAGGGAGATAGCAAGGAGGATGGAGGAGAGGGGGGAGAACATCCTTGTAACGAGGCTCGATGAGAAAAAGGCAGGTATATTAAAGAGGACCTTCAGGACAGCCATCTACAACGAGACTGCAAGGACCTTTTTTATAAGGAACCATCCTGTGAAGGCAACTGGTAGGGGCACCATACTCGTTATATGTGCTGGTACATCCGATGTACCTGTTGCTGAGGAGGCAGCCGTTACAGCAGAATGTATGGGCAACAGTGTGGAAAGGCTCTATGATGTTGGTGTGGCAGGTATACACAGGCTCCTTCACAGGAAGGATAAACTCTTTTCAGCCAATGTGCTCATAGTTGTTGCAGGCATGGAGGGGGCACTTCCGAGTGTGGTTGCAGGGCTTGTTGCAAGACCTGTCATAGCGGTACCCACGAGCATAGGCTATGGTGCAAACCTCGGTGGTATTACAACCCTCATGGCAATGCTCAATGCCTGTGCAGCAGGGGTGGCTGTTGTGAACATAGACAACGGTTTTGGTGCAGCCTATGTTGCAAGCCTTATAAACAGGAGGTGAGAACAGGGATTGAGGATACTTTATTTTGACTGCCCCAGTGGTATAAGCGGGGATATGTGCCTCGGGGCACTCGTTGACCTCGGTGTGGATATTAAAAGGATTCGCAGTGAACTTAAAAAACTTCCCATCGAGGACGTGAGTATATCCATATCCAGGAAGAAATACCACGGCATCACAGGCACGAACCTCTGTATAAAGACGAAAGAAGCCCATCACCACAGGACATTCAGGGATATAAAGGAATTGATAGAGGAGAGCGGGCTTTCAAGGAAGGTGAAGGAACTGAGTGTGGAGATATTCAAAGAGATAGCACAGGC
The DNA here is from genome assembly GCA_015492355.1 of Deltaproteobacteria bacterium. Lineage (GTDB taxonomy): Bacteria > Desulfobacterota > GWC2-55-46 > GWC2-55-46 > S146-73 > S146-73. The sequence goes on along the minus strand of WGFF01000115.1, from coordinate 2,253 downwards.
AGAAGCCAAGGTGCATGATACAGACTACATGGAGGTACATTTCCACGAGGTTGGTGCCCTGGACTCTATAGTCGATATAGTCGGCACAGCGGTTGCCATGGAGGCAATCGATGTGGATGAGGTCTATTCCTCACCCCTGCCCATGGGTACTGGATGGGTGGATACAGCCCATGGAAGGATGCCAGTGCCTGCACCCGCAACAGTGGAGATACTGAGGGGTGTGCCTGTAAAAGGCTCTCATATTGAAGCTGAGCTCACCACACCAACGGGCGCTTCTATAGTAAAGACCCTTGCAAGGGGGTTTTGCACCATGCCCTCCATGGTCATAGAAGCCACAGGCTATGGTCTTGGCTCAAGGAATCTAAAGGAAATACCGAATATTTTAAGGGTTGTGGTGGGAAGGACCAGGGAGGAAAAAGAGGTCCTCGTGGTGATGGAAACCAACATCGACGATATGAACCCTCAGATTATGGGCTACCTTACAGAAAGACTCCTCTCTGCAGGTGCACTCGATGTATTCTGCACATCGGTACAGATGAAAAAGAACAGACCTGGTGTGCTCCTCACCGTACTTACGGACAGGGCACACAGAGACCAACTCATGGATATCATCTTCAGGGAGTCCACATCCTTAGGTGTAAGGATACACGAGGTAGAAAGGGTGTGTCTTTCGAGGAAGGATACCAAGGTCTCCACCCCTTACGGGACTGTGCGAATGAAGGTATCACTGCTCGATGGAAAGGTTGTGAACATCCAGCCAGAGTACGAGGACTGCAAGAGGATAGCCCAGAAGTCTAATATACCTGTCAAGACAGTCATGGACGAGGCAAAGAGGTGTTTCAGGGGATGAGGGGATGTAGGGAAAGATTCCTTAACCGAAGATTTACAATGGTTTGACTATAGAGACCTATCTGTTATAATAAGATTCACTACAAGGAACTGCTGACAGAAGGTTGTATCATGCTTATACGTTGTTGGGGCTCCAGGGGCTCCATAGCAGTATCAGGAAGAGAGTATGTAAAATACGGAGGGGATACCACCTGTATAGAGCTGGTAAGTAACCATGGCGACCTCATAATCATAGATGCGGGTACTGGCATAAGAAAGCTCGGCAACAGGCTCATCCAGGAAGGCAGATACAGGATAAATCTTCTCCTCACCCATGCCCACTGGGATCACCTCTCGGGATTTCCCTTTTTCAAGCCCATTTACAGAAAGGAGAGCAGGATAAACGTATACGGTCCACAGCCCACGCAAGACTCTGTAAAGAGGATTATCTCCAAGACCATGAGCCCACCGTACTTTCCCATAAAGCTTGAGGACATAAGCGCTGACATCTCTTTCTCTGCCATGGGCAACGACAGCTTCACCATAGGCTCTGTCAGTATATCGACCATCCCGTTGAGCCATCCCAACCAAGGGGTGGGATACAGATTTGAAGAGGATGGTGTGGCTTTTGTCTTTCTTACCGACAACGAACTTACACACCGCCATCCCACAGGGCTTGAGTATTCTGATTACACGGAGTTTGCCACTGGTGCAGACCTTTTGTTCCACGATGCGGAGTTCACTTCAGAGGAATACAGACACACAAAGGGATGGGGACACTCTGTATATACCGACACATTGAACCTCGCCCTTGAGGCAGGGGTAAAAAGGCTCGGTCTCTTCCATCACAATCAGGACAGGACAGACCAGGAGGTGGATACAATCCAAGAGGACTGTAGACGGATAATATCGGAAAGGGGCTCGAGGATGGAGTGTTTCGCGGTGAGCTCGGATGTGGAGATAGAGCTCAAATAGACCGTTCCCTGTGGGGCGTAGCTCCCATGAATTTTGTCTGTATCCTGAGGGAAACCCCTTTTGTAAAAGGGGTTTCCCTCAATCTCCCTTCCCCAAAACTTCTAATCTAAAGTCTTTTGGGAAAGGGGGAAACACTTTTTTACCAGAAAAGGACGATAGCCGGAGGGTTTTCCCCCCAACAACAGTATAACACTGGGGGGTTCAGGGGGCATAACCCCCTGAAGCAAAGCAACGAAGTTGCTTTTTTGATAGATATATCCCTTAGTAATCCCTTGGGGTATCAGGGGGTGAAACCCCCTGAAGCAAAGCAACGCAGTTGCTTTATATGCAAGGAAGTTACCCTGGAAAAACCCTTGGGGGTATCAGTGGGTGGAACCCCCTGAAGCAAGCAACGCAGTTGCTTTATATGCAAGGAAGTTACCCTGGAAAAACCCTTGGGGGTATCAGTGG
>WGFF01000114.1 GCA_015492355.1 Deltaproteobacteria bacterium | reverse complement strand
TCAGAAGTGAAAACAGGAGGTTTCAGGGGGTAAAACCCCCTGAAGCAAGCAACGCAGTTGCTTTATTAAAATTAAAACAAACTACCTTAGTGAAAGAATCGGGGGTTTCAGGGGGGGTACCCCCCTGAAGCAATACCCCCTTATAAATCCAAATCTCGAGGAGGAGAGATGGTAGAGCCGGCAAAGAAGCTTCCCAACATAGTCATACACGAGAATCTGTGTAAGGGATGTAGCATTTGCGTTGATTTCTGTCCCACCAATGTGTTAGAGATGAAGGGATCGGTGGTGAGTGTGAAGAATCTCGAGGCATGTACGAGGTGTCAGCTGTGCGATCTGAGGTGTCCTGATTTTGCCATACAGGTCTTTGATTAATCAAGGAGGTATGCCTTTAAGATGGCTGAGAAGAAGAGAATACTTTTACAGGGTAACGAAGCCTGCGCAGAGGGTGCCCTGTATGCAGGATGCAGGTTTTTTGCGGGTTATCCCATCACACCGTCCACAGAGGTGGCAGAGGCACTGTCTGTGAAGCTCCCGAAGGCGGGGGGGAAGTTCATACAGATGGAGGACGAGATAGCGTCCATATCCGCAATAATAGGTGCGTCCCTTGCAGGTGTAAAGTCCATGACCGCAACATCTGGTCCTGGTTTTTCCCTCAAGCAGGAAGGTATAGGCTTTGCCTGTCTGGCAGAGGTACCGTGTGTGATTGTGAATGTTATGAGGGGTGGTCCATCAACAGGCTATCCCACCGGTCCAGGGCAGGCAGACGTGATGCAGGCAAGATGGGGTACCCATGGAGACCATCCTGTCATAGCGCTCACCCCGGCGTATGTACAGGAGATACTTTTTGAGACAGTAAGGGCGTTCAACCTTGCAGAGAAGTACCGTACCCCGGTGATGATACTCTATGACGAGATAGTGGGACACATGAGGGAGCCCATAGTCCTGCCAGAGCCAGGGGAGATAGAGGTGGTGGACAGGGTAAAGCCCACATGTCCCCCGGAGGAGTACTTCCCCTATGATGAGCGCTACGAGATAGCCCCACTTGCTGCATACGGTGAGGGCTACAGGTTCCATGTAACAGGGCTCAACCACAGGCAGGACGGTTTCCCGACCAACGACCCTGCCACGATACAGGAAGGCATAAAGAGGATAATACGGAAGATAGAGAACAACAGAGACGATATAATGAAGAACGAGGAGTTCCACCTCGATGATGCAGAGATATGTATCCTCGCATACGGCTCCACAGCCAGGTCTGGAAGGGAGGCAGTGAAGATAGCAAGGGAGAAGGGAATAAAGGTAGGTCTCCTTCGCCCCCTTACACTCTGGCCCTTCCCTGAGGATACGATAAGGGAGGTCTCAAAGCGGGCAAGGGTTGTAGTGGTGCCAGAGATGAATCTCGGACAGATAGTCTACGAGGTCGAAAGATGTGCGGACTGTGAGGTAGTGGGCATACACAGGGTGGACGGCGAGCCCATAACCCCTGCCCAGATAATCGAGGTGATGGAGAGATATAAATAGGGGTTATCAGGAAGTGGTCAGGGGGAATCTTTAATATTCCTCCTGGGAAAAATTTTTACGGAGGTAGGACTATGTCAGGGGCAGCAGTTGCGGTAAAGAAGAAATTGAGTGTACCCTTTGATTACAGTAAATATATACGCCCTGGGAAGCTTCCCCATATATGGTGTCCTGGGTGTGGACACGGGATAGTGCTCAAGGCACTCCTCAGGGCTATAGACAAAAGCGGGCTTAAAAAGGACGATATCTGCATGGTATCGGGTATAGGGTGTTCGAGCAGAACCCCTGGTTATGTGGACTTCAATACCCTCCATACCCTTCACGGAAGGGCACTGTCCTATGCAACCGGTGTGAAGCTTGCCAAGCCAGAGCTCAAGGTGATAGTCATAACAGGCGATGGGGATGCCCTTGCCATAGGGGGCAACCACTTCATACACACATGCAGAAGGAATATAGATATGACCATCCTCGTGTATACCAATGCCATCTACGGCATGACAGGTGGACAGTATTCCCCAGCCACACCGGTCGGTTCGGTATCCCATACCAGTAGATACGGAAACATAGAGCCACCTTTTGATACCTGCGAGATGGCAAAGGCATCGGGTGCGACCTTCGTTGCAAGGGGTACTGCATACCACTGCCAGGAGCTCGAAAGGATAATACTCGAGGCGATAAAACACAAGGGGACATCTGTTGTTGATATAATAGACTCCTGTCCCGTCTACTACGGAAGGATGAACAAGTACAAGAGTGCATCGCAGATGATGGAGATGATAGAGAAGAACGGCACCATATCGGTAAAGCAGGCAGAGAAACTACCGCCTGAAAAACTGGAAGGTAAACTCCTGAGAGGCATACTCTACAAGGTGGACAGACCAGAGTACTGTGAGGAGTACGAGAAACTTATAAAGAAGGCTCAGGGTAAAGGTTAAGGAGGTTTAAAAGGATGGCAGGAAGATATGAGATACGCTTCAGTGGTTCAGGCGGGCAGGGGATGATACTTGCTGGTATTATCATGGCAGAGGCTGCATCCATATACGATACCAAGAACGTTGTCCAGAGCCAGTCCTACGGACCAGAGTCCAGGGGCGGGGCAAGCAAGGCAGAGGTTATAATAAGCGAGGACCCCATCGACTATCCAAAGGCTACAAGTATTGATTGCATGCTCGCCATGACCCAGGAGGCTTGCTCCAAATACTACAAGGACATAAAAAAGGACGGTATACTCCTTGTGGACTCGGAAGAGGTAAAGAACGTGCCAGAAGGAGAGTTCTCCGTCTATACCTTTCCAATCATAGCCACAGCAAGGGATAAGCTCGGAAAGACCATCGTTGCGAATATAATCTCCCTTGGTATCATAACAGAACTCACCGGTATCGTTACAAGGAATGCCATGGAGAAGGCTGTACTTTCACGTGTGCCACCGGCATTCCTTGAGCTCAACAAAAAGGCTCTCCATATAGGCTTTGAAAAGGGACTGGAACTCAAGAAAGGTTGATATCATGGGGGTGAACCTTTTTACAAAAGGTTCACCCCCATACCCCCTTGCTTCAGGGGTGATAATACCTGGAGCCCCTCTATCTTATGAGGCAGGGGTCTCTTCCATAGAAGTACTACAGTCGCTTCAAAAGACCCTGGGCTTAAGATTTCCAGGGAAAAATGGGCAGGGGAAGACCCTTTTTTCAAAGGGCGGTAGCCCGAAGGGTTTTCCCCTGTTTTTTGTGGAGTACCATGGTTATACATGATGTGATAGTTGTGGGGGCTGGTCTTGCGGGGATGAGGGCTGCGATAGAGGCATGCAGGATGGGTATAAACGTTGCGGTAGTATCCAAGGTGCATCCTGTAAGGAGCCATTCCGTTGCAGCCCAGGGGGGTATAAATGCAGCCCTTGGTGAGACAGATTCCTGGGAGAACCACATGTTCGATACAGTAAAGGGGAGTGATTACCTCGGGGACCAGGATGCCATCGAGGTCATGTGCAGGGAGGCACCAGAGGATATAATGGAGCTCGAAAGGATGGGTGCCATATTCTCCCGTGACGATTCGGGCAGGATCGCACAGAGACCCTTCGGTGGGGCAGGCTATCCAAGGACGTGCTACCTTGCAGACCGTACAGGGCACAGTCTGCTCCATGTGATGTTCGAACAGCTCGTTAAGTACGGTGCCTTCATATACAAGGAATGGCATGTTGTAAAACTCGTTGTCGAGGATGGTATCACAAGGGGTATAATAGCCATAGACCTCTCCTCTGGCAAGCTCCACCGTCTCCATTCCAAGGCGGTCATACTCGCAACAGGTGGTTACGGCAGGGTGTACAGTACCACCACAAATGCCCTCACATCCACAGGTGATGGCATGGGGCTTGCCCTGAATGCAGGCGCACCACTGATGGATATGGAGTTCGTACAGTTCCATCCCACTGTACTCAGACGTACAGGTATACTCATCACAGAGGGTGCAAGGGGCGAGGGGGGGTATCTTATAAACTCCCTCGGGGAGAGATTCATGAAGAGATACGCCCCTGAGAAGCTCGAACTTGCAAGTAGAGACGTGGTGAGCAGGGCGGAACAGACCGAGATAGACGAGGGTAGAGGTGTGAACGGGTGTGTTCTGCTCGATCTCAGACACTTAGGTGAGGAAAAGATAAACGAGAGGCTCCCACAGATAAGGGAGCTCGCCATAAACTTTGCAGGCATAGACCCTGTAAGGGAGCCCATACCCATAAGACCAGGTGCCCATTACTCAATGGGAGGAATAATGACCACAGTGGATGGTGAGACCCCTGTGACAGGGCTCTTTGCAGCGGGAGAGTGTGCCTGTGTGAGTGTCCATGGTGCAAACAGGCTCGGTGGCAATTCCCTCCTCGAGACGATAGTATTCGGAAGGAGGGCTGGCAGGAAGGCAGGGGAATTCGCCATATCGTCCAAACTGCCTGAATTCCCCGATTCTGCACTCGTGGACGCTGCACACACAATCGCACTCATAATGAACAGGGACGATGGTGAATCCCTCCATTCCATAAGGGATGAGCTCAAAGGCATCATGGAGAGATACTGCGGGGTCTTCAGGAACGAGGAGGGACTGAAAAAGGCACTCGAAGGGATAAAGAGGCTAAAGGAGAGGTACAGGAACGTATACCTGACCGACAGGAGCCATTCCTTCAACATGGAACTCACCGGGATACTTGAGCTCGGCTCGATGCTCGATGTCTCTGAGTCTATAGTAATAGGTGCGATCAACCGAAAAGAAAGTAGGGGCGCACACTGCAGGATGGATTTCCCGGAAAGGGATGATAAGAGATGGCTCAAACACACTGTGGTGTACAAAAGGGATGATCGGCTCACAATAGAGTACAAAGACGTAACCATTACACGCTACAAGCCCATGGAGAGAAGGTACTGATACCATGAAGATACGCTTCAAGATAAGGCGATGTGACCCATCGAGCAGAGAAGGCTGTGAGCCATACATACAGGCTTACAATGTAGAGGTATCAGAGGGCATGACCGTACTTGAGGCACTCATCAAGATAGCGGATGAGGACGACCCAACACTTGCCTTCAGAAGATCGTGCAGATCCGCTATATGTGGCTCCTGCGCCATGAATATAAACGGTTTTCCCAAGCTTGCCTGCAATACACAGGTAATACCTGAATACCGAAAAAGGGGAGAGATATTCATCGAGCCACTTGCAAATCATACGGTAATAAGGGATCTGATAGTAGACCTCACCCCGTTCTGGAAGAAGATGGAAAAGATAACACCCTATCTCATACCGAGGGAGGAGGGCAGTATAAGGGTTACAAAGGAGGATGAAAGAGAGATAGACAGGGTGCAGAGATGTATAATGTGTGCAAGTTGTAACAGTGTATGCAGTACACTCGAGGTGGACAGACAATTCATAGGTCCTTCAGCCCTTGCCAAGTCCTGGAGGTTCGTGGGTGATGTGCGTGAGGGCGGTTCGAAAAGAAGGCTTGAGCGCCTGAGCGAGGAACACGGGCTATGGGACTGTGTACGGTGTGTACACTGTACTGAGTTCTGCCCAAAGGGTGTGGAGCCACTCAGGGCGATAGAGAGACTCCGTTGCAGGGCAATGGAAGAAGGGATAGTGGATAACGAAGGGGCTAAGCATGTGGATGCAATGGTGGACTCTGTACGCAGGGTGGGCAGACTCGATGAAGCAGCAATGACATTCAGGACACTCGGGTTTCTACGTTCACTCGGTATGATACCCTTCGGTATAAAGATGGAGATACACGGCAAGATGCCCCATCCCATTATATTCCCCAAGATAGAAGGTATCGACGAGGTAAAACATATCTACAGGGCAAGAGAAAGGGAGAAGGAAAAAAAGGACTGAGCTCTTTTTATGTCTACCCTGAGATACGCATACTACCCTGGCTGTGCCTCCCAGGAGATAACAAAGGAGGCTAACTCCACAACGAGAAAGGTGGCGGGTATACTCGGTATAGAACTCCATGATATGCCAGGGGCAAACTGCTGTGGGGCAGGGCTCCTTACGGACTACGACAGAGACCTCTACCTTGCCCTCAATGCCAGGATATTCGCCCAGGCAGAGAGGATGAAGATGGATATAATGACCATCTGCTCCACATGCCTCATGGTGATGAGGAGTGCAAACCATGAACTCAGGGACAGAAAGGTACTCGAAAGGATAAACAGGATACTTTCAGAGGCAGGGCTCAGTTACAGCGGTAGGGTGGAGATAAAGCATCTGCTCTGGGTACTGGTTGAGGACTACGGGCTTGAGAGCCTCAGAAAAAAGGTGAAAAAGCCTCTTACATGGCTCAAGATCGCACCCTTTTACGGCTGTCATACACTGAGACCATCGGAGGTGCTCGGACGGGACGATCCCCAGAATCCCTCGTCCCTTGAATCCATCATAAAGGTACTCGGTGGAGAGGTTACAGAGTACAGGGACAAGACCAAGTGCTGTGGCTTCCAGGTAGATCTTGTATCAGAGGATACAGCCTTCGAGATGACCGGGAGAAGACTCCTTTCTGCAAAGAAAAACGGTGGCGACTGTATCGTAACACCATGTCCTTTCTGTCATATAAACCTCGACAACTATCAGGAATTTGCAGAAAAAAAGGTATCACAGAATATAGGTATGCCTGTATTCCACCTTGCCCAGATAGTGGGACTCTCCCTGGGTATGAGCGCAGAAGATCTGGGGCTTTCACGCCACCTGGTCTCTCCTGAAGGGATAATAAGATAATCCTTTGAGTCCTGGAAGACTCTATCATGATCTGTCTTGCACTCGGCAGTATATGGAGATGGACCGACGACTGGGACCGTTTGATGGACTACATCAGGGGGCTCGACATAGATGGTGTAGAGATAACCCTTGCAACAAAAGAGGAACTCTACTCATTCAGGATATCGGAGGAGAATATATCCTGGCTAAGGGGGCTCGGTTATGTAAGTATCCATGCCCCATTCAGACTGGTGAGAGATGCGGACGGTGGATCAGAGGTTGTAAGACAGCTCGATTGTATAGACGAACTGTGCCACAGGACAGGGGCAAGGAACGTCATCATCCATCCCGACAATCTCCCGGAACCATCCCTTCTACGTAGATACACCTTCAGTGTTTCCACAGAGAACCTTCCACCGAGGACCGGTATCGACCTGATACGCCTGAGAAGGATACTGAAGAGGTATGCTGGATTGGGACTATGTGTGGATGTATCCCATGCCTACCTGTGGTCGAAGGACGAGACACAGAGGCTTGTGAGTAGCTTCAAGGAGAGGGTATCACAGGTTCATGTGAGTGGTACCTACAGGAAAAGAGACCATCAGTCCCTCAAGATGGTTACAGAGGAGTTTCTCCTCTCGGTAGAACCTGTGGCAGGGCTTGGTGTCCCCTTGGTGCTGGAGGGTGATATAAGGGTAAGAAGTATCAAGGTGCTAAGGAGTGAGATAAAGACCCTGCGGGAGGTTGTGGGGAGGAGGTAAGAGAAGGGTGAGATATCTGACTAATTGTGTAAATGTTGAAGTTGAACCAGACTGAATTACTTGGAACTGAAAAAGCCCCACAACCCATTCCAGAAAAAGAGGTAAGG
>WGFF01000113.1 GCA_015492355.1 Deltaproteobacteria bacterium | reverse complement strand
CTCCCACTCACTCCTCACCCACATTCCTTGTAAAGATAAGGAATGCCATGGCTGGTCTTTTTGAGGAATCCCTCATGGCAAAGTTTATACCGTCGAAGTTCCAGCCATCCTTTACGTAGGTGTTCAAGACCTTCTCTATCTCCTCGTCTGTTACAACACTTATCTCAACGACCTTGTACTGGAGCATATCACCTCATAAGATGTGTGGGGAGTCCGTCTATGCTTGTAAGGTTATTCTTCTTCCAGTACTCTTTTATCCCATGGGCACCTTTCTTTTCTGCCCATTTTTTAAGTGTATCCCTCTGTTTTACGAATTTATACACTGGCACACCGTAACCGCAGGAGGTCTGTACAGAGTCGATATGTAGTACCACTATCTGTCTCGTACCTGGCAGTGGTTCAAAGAGGGTATAGAGTCTGTTCCATTCACTATCTCCTTCTCTTACCACCCTGCCATGTCCATAGAGGCGAACTACAAGGGGTGTTTCGGAAAAGCTCGTAAACATCACTGTCATGCGACCATTTTCAAGGAGATGGGCTGAGGTCTCGTTGCCACTTCCTGTAAGGTCGAGATAGGCAACGGTCCTGTTATCTATACACCTGAATGTATCCATACCCTTGGGAGAGATGTTTATCCTCCCCTTGTGGGGGGCGGTGGCAACGAAGAATATCCGTTGCGCGTATATGAATCTTTTAAGGTCGTCGTTCAACGATTCGTAGAATTTTCCCATACCCCGGTTATTTGACCTCCGCATACTTGAGTTTTCTTAACTCATGTGCCCTCTTTGCAGCCTCACCAGGCTGGTATGTGCAGAAGGGCTCTTCGTCCATGTAGTTGCCTGTGAATGCGTACGCCCTTGCCCTGCATCCACCGCATACCTTTCTGAACTCACAGTAACCGCATCTGCCGTTGTAGTCGTCCCAGGCACGCATCTCCTGAAAGACCTTTGAGGTGTGCCATATCTTGCTGAATGGTTCTTTTCTTATATCCCCGCACTCAACCTCGAGGAATCCGCATATCTGTACCTTGCCTGTGTTGGATACAAAGGCAAAGGTCTGTCCACCCATGCACCCCTTGCTCATTGCATCGAGTCCGTGTGTCTGTGGTGTTACGGATATGCCCTTTTTGCGCTCCTTCTGCCTGAATATCCTGTAGTAGTGAGGTGCGCACGTGGGCTTGAACTGAAGGGGTACCTTCTCTCTCATCTCGTAGAACCATGTGAGGGTCCTTTCGTAGTCCTCCGGGGAGATCTCCTGATCCTTGAGTTCTGCACCCCTTCCTGTGGGTACGAGGAGGAAGGGGTGATACGCCTTTGCACCGAGTTTTATGACGAGGTCGAGTATCTGCGGGAGTTCATGGAGGTTGTGCTTTGTTATGGTGGTATTGACCTGGAACTCAAGCCCCACCTTCTTGACATTCTCTATAGCCCTTATCACACTGTCGAATGCACCGGGTACCCTGCGGAAGTTGTCATGACTCTCCCTTGTCGCACCGTCTATAGAAAAGCTCACCCTCTGTATACCCACCTCTATCATCTTCTTTGCTGTTTGTTCTGTTACGAGGAAACCACAGGGTGCCATGACCATCCTGAGCCCCAGGTCTGTCCCGTACTTTGCTATATCCCATACATCGTCCCTCATCATGGGTTCTCCACCTGTCATTATGATGATGGGCTTGGAAAAGGAGGCAACATCCTTCAGAAAGTCGAAACATTCCTCTGTTGTGAGCTCATTGGGATATGGACCGAACCGTGCGGCAGCCCTGCAGTGTACACAGTCAAGATTGCACGACCGTGTGAGCTCCCATGCTATGAGCTTGGGTATCCATTTCTTCTCACCAGATTTTCTCTCATCCTCCATCCCTGGCACCTCGTGAGGATGCCCTTTAGGTATTGTACCGTGCATCGTTGTTCTCCTTGGGTTGAGAATTAAAGTGGTTTCGAGCCGAATTCAATCTATCCCTTTCAATAACCCCGAATCGCTCCCGCTGGTTGTGATGAGACATGGCTGAATTGTAGAGATCCTCCAGCTCCTCATAAAACCTGAACCTAAATTTGTTCCTGAAGTCTCTGAACGGTGTCTGGTTAATAAACCGATCGAATAGGTCTTTCTCCTTCTTCCCAGGGGCTATTATGAAAAGATATGTGGAGAATCTTTTCGGTATTTTCAAAAGCCTGTCCATACCCCTTTTTACATCGGTTGTCCCCTCCACCTCAAAGGCATAGACAGGGAATAGCCCATAGTCGTCTTCATCGAACCACATGACATCTATCTCGCGTATCTTTGAAAGATTGGGTCCTTCAAAGATATCGGTGCAATCGGAGACACTTATAAACTCCCTTAGTGCCTTTCCCTGGAAGACCCTGGTGGTCTGATCGTATCGAGGTACATAGGTCTCATACCCGTAAATCTTGCCAAGGGCAACTAACATTCCTTGTACAATCCCATGGTCAATATCTGGTGTTTTTGTAAGTCCCTGTGGTCTTGCCTCTATCTGAGCCTCTTTTGTGAGCCTGTAAACACCACTTCTCTCAGGTGGTACAGGTTCAAATATCTTGTATTGCCTTACAACCCTTCTGATCGTATTCTGCCAGGTTGGGTTGGTCCTTGTTTTGGGATGTCCTTCTATTATCTTATTGATCTCGGAAAGATGCGCCTGTCCACCCAGTTCCTCTAAGGCATTTTTAACGATATCCTTCCATGTTGCTCTCTTTCTATCCATTAATATCGGAGTCTATTACGTCCTTGATCTTATAAGAACGTGGATATTCCTCCTGCAAGGCAGGGCTTTACTTTTTTAAGTGGTTTCACCTCTTCAGGAGGTTCATCCCCTGATATCCCCAGAAGACCATAGCCTGGTGGAGATTAAGCGTAAAAATCCAGCTAAAAAGAATTCACTTGAACCTGGTCCTCAAAGGGGTAGAGCCATTTTGTGTTTTTACAAAACCCGCCATTTATCCCTGCATACAGCATGGAGTATTCTTGTAACCCTCGTAAAGATCATCCCAAAGGATCCCTCGTCCCTCGTTCTCAGCCCCTTCTATATCCTCATCCCCCGAGTATCCTTGCCGCATCCTTTGCAAAGTATGTGAGTATCATGTCTGCACCTGCGCGTTTTATGGAAAGGAGTACCTCCATCATGGCTCTCTCCTCATCGAGCCAGCCCTTCTCGACCGCTGCCTTTATCATGGAATACTCCCCGCTTACATTGTACGCAGCCACAGGGTATCCGTACTCATCCTTCACACGTCTCACAATATCCAGGTACGGAAGGGCAGGTTTTACCATCACTATATCCGCACCCTCTTCTATATCGAGGAGTACCTCCCTTACCGCCTCATCCGTGTTGGCAGGGTCCATCTGGTATCCCCTTCTGTCTCCGAACTGAGGGGTCGATTCCGCAGCCTCCCTGAAGGGTCCGTAAAAGGCACTGGCAAACTTCGCCGCATAACTCATTATAGGTACGTATTCAAAACCGTTCTCATCGAGTACATTCCTTATGGCAGAGACCCTTCCATCCATCATATCAGACGGTGCCACCATGTCTGCCCCTGCCCTTACATGAGAGAGGGCCTCCTTGGCGAGGAGCTCCAGTGTGGAGTCGTTGTCAACGTCGTTATCTTTTATGATACCACAATGACCATGGGATGTATACTCGCACATACATACATCTGTTATAACCACAAGCTCTGGCACCCTATCCTTTATAGCCTTTATTGCCTGCTGGACAGGTCCGTTCGGATCGAAGGCACTACTGCCTATGTTGTCCTTGTGCTCTGGTATGCCGAAGAGTATCACAGCGGGTATATGGAGGGCACTTACCTCCTCTGCCTCATCCACTATCCTGTCCACAGAGAACTGAAAATGCCCTGGCATAGAACCGATAGGTTTTTTTACATCCTTCCCGTAGGTGACAAAGAGGGGAAGTATGAGATCAGACGGTGTAAGGGAGGTCTCACGTACCATCCTGCGGATGGTCTGGTTCTTTCTCAACCTTCTCATCCTGTATACAGGATAACGCATCTTTCCATTCTCCTTTCTGGTTTTTCTACGCTACCCATTTCAAAGACCTTGAACCCAACTTTCCTGTGATATGGTTCAGGGAAAAACCCATGGGCTGAGAGCCTGTTTCAAAAAAGTTTTTCCATTTGTAAAAGGGTTTTCCTCTACTTTAGGGGAACGGCTCTCCACTCAGCCATTGCCTCAACCATCGCCTCTATGGTATATTCCTGTGGTACTATATCCACATCCATACCGAGTCCCCTTACTGTAGAGGCAGTTATAGGACCTATACATGCGATACATACCCCACTTAGAAGTTCCTTTATCCTTTTCTTCCCCAGCATCCTTGCAAGGTTATTCACTGTAGAGGAGGATGTGAAGGTTACGCAGTCTATTCTACCCTCCCTGAGGAGTTCCCTTATCCTTTCTCCTTCCTTTCTCGGCATGACCGTTCTGTAGACAGGCACCACATCTATCCTTCCACCGAGCCTCCTTATCTCCTCTGGCAGTATTTCTCTTGCCTTCTCTGCCCTGGGAAGGAGAAACCTCTGTCCCCTTATCCTCTTTCTTTTAAGTACCTCTATCACACCCTCTGCCCTGTAGTCACCCGGCACAAGTTCCACCCTTATACCCCTTTTCCTCAAAGCCCCCTCTGTTTTGGGCCCTATGGTGCAGATGTTTATACCCTTGAGGTCCCTTATATCCTTGCCGAGGGTGTAAAGCCTCTCAAAGAAGTACCTGACACCGTTCACACTGGTAAATATTATCCAGTCATAGGTAGAAAGCCTCCTTATAGCCCTGTCGATGGCGTTCCATGATGGTGGTGGGGTTATCTTTATGGTCGGTATGACGACCGGTTCTGCCCCGTATCTCTTCAATACCCTTACAAGCTCCCCTGCCTGCTCCTGTGCCCTTGTCACAAGGACACGCCATCCAAAGAGGGGCTTTTTTTCGAACCAGTTGAGTCTCTCCCTCAGTGCCACCACATCCCCCACAACTGTTACTACCGGTGGTTTTATATCCTTCTGTTTTACGAGGTCGCATATATTCATAAGAGTGCCTGTTACCGTTATCTGTTTTGTGAGTGTACCCCATCTTATGACTGCTACAGGTGTCGATGGAGACCAGCCGTTTTCAAGGAGCCGTTCCACTATGAACGAAAGGTTCTTCCACCCCATGACGAACACAAGGGTCCCGCGTCCCACGGAGAGTCTATCCCAGGCGATATTCGGTCTCTCCTTAAGTGGTGCTTCCTGCCCAGTGATTATGGTTACGGAGGATGAGAGGTCCCTGTGTGTGAGCGGTATGCCTGCGTATGCAGGTACCGCAGTGGCAGAACTCACACCCGGTATCACCTCAAAGGGTATATCATACTCTGCCAGCTCCTCTGCCTCCTCTCCACCCCTTCCGAATATAAAAGGGTCTCCGCCCTTGAGCCTCACCACTGTCTTGCCTTCGAGTGCCCTCTGGATTATGAGCCTGTTTATCTCCTCCTGCGGAAGGGTCTTATCCCCGCCCTTCTTGCCTGCATAGATTATCTCTGTATTCTTTCTTGCATATTCGAGGAGGCTTGAGTTGGCAAGAAAGTCATACACTATGCAGTCTGCCTCGGCTATGGCATCTATGGCTTTGAGGGTTACAAGCCCCGGGTCTCCGGGACCAGCCCCTACAAGGTAGACCTTTCCCTTTCTGGTATTCATGACCGACCAATACCACCAGGTGGTGCTACATCGTAGAGTTCCCTGAGTATCTCAAAGGCACCCTTCTCGAGCACCCTTTCTGCAAGGGTTCTTCCTATCCCCTCTGGATTATCCCTTGAGCCTGTTACAGAATCCTTCACAACGGTCCTTCCGTCCACACTGGCAACGAGCCCTGTAAGCCTGAGCCCATCACCTGCAAGCACCCCATGCGCTGCAATGGGCACCTGGCACCCTCCCTCAAGCCTTTCAAGGAACGCCCTCTCAGCCCTCACACAGCACGATGTATCTGTATGATCGAGGAATGATACGATTTCGTTTGTGTAATCGTCATCGACCCTTGTCTCTATACCCAGGGCACCCTGTCCTATGGCGGGCAGGAAAAGGTCTGTTGAAAGGTACTCTGTAACCCTTTCCTCCAGGCCGAGCCTCTTTATACCCGCACCTGCAACCACTATGGCGTCGAATCTGCCCTCATCGAGCCTCCTCAATCTGGTATCGAGGTTCCCCCTCAATTGATGTATTTCGAGGTCACCCCTTATGCTGAGTATCTGTGCCTTCCTTCTGAGGCTCGATGTACCAACCTTTGCACCCCGGGGGAGATCGGACAGTGCGAGCCCTTCTCTGGATATGAAGGCATCCCTTACATCCTCCCTCCTTGTTATGGCACGTATGTGGAGTCCCTCTGGAAGAAGGGTGGGTACATCCTTCATGGAATGTACCGCAAGGGATATCTCACCCTTAAGGAGGGCGTCCTCTATTTCCTTTACAAAGAGTCCCTTGCCACCTATCCTTGCAAGGGGTACATCGAGTATCCTGTCCCCTGTTGTCTTTATCCTCGTAAGCTCGACCCTTATACCAGGATACCTCTCCTCAATCGCACTTTTCACCCATCCTGCCTGCCAGAGGGCAAGCTTACTGCCACGGGTACCTATCCTTATGACACCCTTCATGGAGCCTCCCTGTTCCTTCAGATTAAGGTAATGGGTCATCGAATCGGACCTGATTGTTGTGGGGAAAACACTGCGGGCTATCGCCCTTTTTTGGTAAAAAAGGTTTTTCCCTGCCCCCTTTCCCAAAAAACTTTTAGATTAGAAGTCTTGGGGAAGGGAGATTGAGGG
>WGFF01000112.1 GCA_015492355.1 Deltaproteobacteria bacterium | reverse complement strand
GATGTGTATAAGAGACAGTCTTATCAAGGATGAGACGTGCTATCTCGACGGCTTTTTCCCTTGAATCCAGACTCCCTCTTTTCCCTTCCCTTAAACTCCCCTGCAATATCAACTTTCTATCTATCCTTTAAAACCCCCTTTTTACCTGTAGAGGCTCCTTTTGAGGATGTATTCCTCCACTACAGGTGGTACAAGGTACTTTATCGATCTCTCTTCCCTTATCCTTCTTCTTATATCAGAAGAGGATATATCCATGAGTGTGGTATTAAGATACCTTATCCTGTGACCATCCCTGCTTTTATAACATTTCATACTGGCATCATACCAGAACTTTTCCGCCAATTCAACCGTAACCACCTTTTTTATATCCCTGAGTGGATGTCCTGGTCTCGCAACGACTATGAAACTCGCCTCTTCAAAGAGACTGTTGTACTCATGCCACGTGGTTATCTCGTTGAAGGAATCACTGCCAACAATTATGTTTATCTCCCTTTCTGCGTCTTCTTTTTTTAGCCCCCTTACTGTGTCGATGGTATAGGAACTCCCCTTTCTCTTTATCTCTATGTCAGAGACCTCGAAGGCTGGATTGTCCTCTATGGCAAGCCTTACCATCTCGAAACGTATATCCGCAGGGATTATCTCCTCCTGGAACTTGTGGGGTGTGTGGTATGTGGGTATGAAGAGTATCTTTTCAAGCCCTGTCTCCTCTCTCACCTCCTCAGCCACCCTGAGATGCCCGTAATGGATGGGATTGAATGTACCGCCGAAAATGGCTACCTCCATTCCCTTTACCTCTTCTGTAAATACCCTTGATCTTTCTTGTAGAGGATGTGGCAACCCATATAAACCTGTGCCTGCTCCGATACTGTGGGATACCGCCTCAAGAGGCACGATGGATCAGTGTCTTTTTGAGAGGTAATCGACTATCCTCTTAGCGGTGATTTCACCGTTCCTTATACAATCGCTTATACCTATACCCCGATAGGCACTCCCTGTAAGGTAGAGCCCTGGATGGGATAGAAGCCTTTTTTCTATCCAGTCTATCCTTTCATCATGCCCTATGGTATACTGTGGCATTGCCCTGTGCCATTTGAATACCCTTGTTATCACTGGCTCTGCCTCTATGCCCATTATGTCCCTGAGTTCATCCCTTACCATGAGCACTATGTCAACATCGCTCTTTTCGAGTATCTTCTCATTCTTCGCACCGCCGACAAAACACCTTATGAGTACAGAATCCCCTGGACTGCGGTGCATGAATTTCGATGAGCTCCAAGTGGCTGCCATGATGGACCTCTTCTCAAGCCTCGGTACAACGAATCCGAAACCCCTGAGATCATGCCCCACATCAGCCTTCTTGAATCCCAGTGATACAGTTGCAGTGGATACATAGGGTATGGAGAGGAGTTTATCGGTAAGTTCCCTGTCAGTATCCTTGAGCAGTTCTCCAGCAGTGTAGGCAGGTGCTGCAACCACAACCACATCGCCCTCAACAGAAGGTGCCCCGTCTATCTCCACTTCATACCCATCGTCCTTCTTCGATATCCGTCTTACCCTTATACCGGTCCTTATGGATATGTTCTCGAACCCTTCGAGGGCGGATGTTATAGCCTCAATGAGTCGATATAAGCCGCCCCTGATGGTCATGAACATGGTTGTCCTTTTCCCTTCCCCTTTCTCGACCTTTGCCTTCTTTTTCAACTCCCTCTTTCGTGCGAGCATACCCAGAACGAGGCTTCTGTATTCCTGTTCGAGCTGAACGAACTTTGGGAAACTGCTCCTTACACTCATGGTCTCTGGCACCCCTGCATGGATACCAGCCACGAGTGGCTCTGCTATCTTTTCGAGCACCTCTTTTCCGAGTCTCCTCTTTACGAACTCTGCAAGGCTCTCATCGTCAATGGTCTTTTTCCTTGGTATGAAGGGCTCGCAAGCCATCCTCATCTTGCCCGAGAAACTTATAAGCTTGCTCCTTAAAAGTGGAAGTATCTTTGTGGGCACCATGAGTATGACACCCTCGGGGAGTTCATGGAGTATGCCACCGGATAGGACAAAGGTCTTTTGATTCTCCTCATTGGTGGGCAGGAGTTCATCCTCCATGTCGAGCCTCCTGCACAGCTCCATTGCCCAGGGCTTCTCAG
>WGFF01000111.1 GCA_015492355.1 Deltaproteobacteria bacterium | reverse complement strand
GAAAAATCATCTGGATAGTCTATCCTGCCATCGAACTCCCTTCCCTCCCATCCTGCCCACAGGCGGAGTATCTCTGTTTCTGCCTGTTCGAGGTTATCTGCCTTCTCGCTGAGGGTGGCATGGAGTTGCTGGTATTCGAGCTCAATTGCTATACCGCTTCTCGGCTGGGAGAGGTCCTCTGTTGCCTTCACTCCACCCATCTTGGCTATGCGGTGGATTTCTGCTATGTCCTGTTTTACCCATTCCCTTATCTCTGAAAGGGACGAATGGGGTGCCTCGAGCCAGTATGGCTTTGAGTTGGGCTCACCCGGGTCGAACTGTATTATGTTTCTCGGACCTATCTCCCTTTCGTCCTCGCCCACACCCCTTGTGTACGGAAGGGCGAGCATGGGAAAGGCTGTGTTCTCTATTATCTCCCTGGCATCACTGCACAGATAATAGATATTCCTGTTTATATCAGCGATGTCCTGTATGTCCGATATACCGAGCATCCGTATGCCCGACCTCTTGTTGTACAGGTTCACCACAGGCACCATACCCAGACTGTGCTCTCCAGAGTCCACGAGCGCACACTCCCCTCCACCATCTTCAATCCGCCAGACCTCCCACCCATCCCTCCTCCAGATACGGTATGTCCTCTCATCCTCCCTTATCTTGACCATATCGAGCACAACCCTTCCAGAGGGGAGACGCACGAACGACCAGTCTGTCAGGTTCTCAGGGGTTATGAGCGACAGATAGGGACGGATATCACCCCTTTGAGCCTGTGCCACTGTATCCGCCCTAAGCGGTGGTCTGTCAACGACGATGGATACCCTTCCGTATATGCTTGCGAACCTGTGGGCATCGCGCATGAAGTTTGTAAAGGGTGTGCCCTCGAGGTCAGAATCCCTGAGAAAGGCATCGAACAGGGGGTCTCCTGTAAGGCTTCCATAGTCCCTCTTTGCCCTGTGCCTGAAGAGATGGGATGTGAATATATCGACTATTGGACCACAGTAGTTGTAGTAGTAACTCGTCTCCCTACGGCGCCTGTAGTTGGTGGAACTCTCGAAGGGATGCTGGATGAGGTAGTTTCCATCCCTGTACATCCTTCCACCGAAGTAAGAACGTATGTAGAACTGCCACTCCTCGACCATGGAATCGTAGTGAGGATGGGTCCTTTCGAGCTCCTTTCGCGTCATTTGTAAAACCTCTTTTCAGGGTCTGGTCTGTTTATCCTCAGGGGGAAGCAGTACTCTATGAAGTAACCGAGCGCATCGCTTGCATGTGTCCTTTCGGTGTCCCTCTTTTCTATCTCCACTCCCCCTTCCCTCCATGTTACTGTCTCAAAATCCCTCCTGAGATAGGTACACCCTGGGCTATGGGTGAGCCTTACCTCTCCCTTTGTGTTCCTGAGCATGGCATTCACCGCATTGACCCTGTCCTTTACCGGTGGATTCGTCTTTCTTATCCTCTGGTCCCTGAAACCCATATCAAGGAGGATGGCATAATCGCTCCTTCCTGTGGTCGATCTCTGGGAGCCTGCGGAATCACCGTATACAACAAGGCCCTTTTTGTGGTGTCCATATCGCCTTAAAAGTTCCTGTGCCATCTCCACTGTGGATGCGTTCCTCAGCACTATCTCATCGAAGACCCACACACGCCTTCCATCTGTCTGGCACAGCTCCCACACGCACACCTCCACATTGAAGTCACAGCACACAACTATCGGTCTCTGGGGGTCTAACCTTATGGATGGGTCTTCGTGGAGTTCCCTTGTGTAGGCGTAGTACACCCTGCCTGTTGTGGTCTCGAAACTGCCCTGGAACTCCTGTCTGTATGTCCTTTCATCGAGCACCCTCTTTGCAGCCTCTATCTCCTCTGGCGGTAGTATATCCTCTGAATACCAGGTGTAGAATCCCCAGTCCGGGTCCACACCTGACCTTGCAAAGTCTGCAAGGTCCTTGTAGTGGTTCAATCCCTCTGGCACCCCTATGAACCAGCACCAGCCCCGTCTGTCAGAGAGGGCTGGTCTTATGTTCTCTATCCATGCGGTGGGCTTCATGTTTGCGTACTCATCGAGCACACCACCATCCCAGGGTGTACCCTCTATCCTCTGGGGTCTGTCGAGCCCTACCACCCAGAGTTCACTGCCGAACCTTGTTAGTATGCAGAGTTCTGTCTCGTATACACGCCTTATCCATCTTCTCGGTACCAGTGCCTTGAGGTCCTGCCAGAAGATGCGTTTTGCCTGCTCCCTTGTTGGTGCACCTGCAAAGTACCTGGGATCAGACCAGGGCTTTTTCTGCGGAAGGGATACAACGAGCCTTCTCTTTGCGAGCTCTGTCTTTCCGCTCCTCCTGCCAGCAGGCACCACCACAAATCGCTTATCCTCTGTCCACAGACGGGTCTGTTCCGGGTGGTACCGTAGAGCGTACCATCTCTTTGGTAATCTCCTCTGCATCGTCCAAGAGCTCCCTGTCACAGTACTCCTCAAGTCCCCATGCCTGCCTCTCCCCCTTGACAACGTTGGAAAGCACCTCGCAGGCTGTCTTTGCTATCCTGAGCTCATCGTGGTCGCTCTCTTCGAGTCCCTTGATGAGCTTTTTTTTGACCCCCTTCCACAGCCTCCTGTGCTCGTGCAGGAGGTTTTCGGGCTTCTCCTCTGATCCACCCTTCATAGAGGTCCCATCCCTTCTCCTCCATCCCTCCTTCTTCGCCCTTCTCCTTACGGTGCTCTCGTGACAGCCATATCTCTTCGCAAGCCCCCTGATGGATATATCCCCTCTTTCAAAGTCCTCCCTTACCTTCTGCCAGTCGATACCCACATCCAGACCCCTTGAACAAAAGGACTATGGAGAATGAGTCGATCTCTCAGAGAGGAGTGCGGGGAAGACAGGGTTTTGATCCTTGGTGGTATGTCCTGTCCAGAGATCCCCCCACCGGACAGACCCACTAAACCCTCTCCAGCCTATCGTGGTCAATACACCTTCTGAGGGGATAGAGGCTCTGGAAGACCTCCCCGCACTCCCTGCATATCTCTGGTTCCCTCAGGAGAACCTTCCTTGTACGGACCGGATGATGCTTGATCCAGTCATCCAGCTCGCCACGATAGAGAAAACCTGTACGTGAGGCATCAACGACCATACCTTCACCTCCGGGAAGAAATCATTTATCAGACATCCTTATAGTGTTTTCTTTCAACCCCGGATTCCATATCTATGTGTTTTTGTTGAGGAAAGACGTAAAAATTATTCCACCCCGGGGACAGAAAGACCATTATAAAGGGATAACAAGATACCTGTGGG
>WGFF01000110.1 GCA_015492355.1 Deltaproteobacteria bacterium | reverse complement strand
TCTATGTTGCCATCTATGTGTCCCTTCTTATCCTCATAGTCGTAGTAGCTCAATGCACCGCGGTCTGTGACGAGCTCCCTGAGCATAAATTCCACTGCCCTGCGCGCTATATCGCTGTACTCTGGATCCTTGAGTATCTCTGAGGCATGGAACATGGTGATTATCATCCTCGAGCTGGATGGTGTATAGGTGTTCCTGTCCACCCTTGGTGGGGGTACCTTCTTTCGTTCCTCCGCTGTGAAGTGATAGTACACCTCGTCTGCATCCTGACTGCCGTAGAACCTGCCATCGTCTTTGTCATACAGGTTGTTGAGCACGTACTCTATGGACTTCTGTGCTATCTCTCTATACTTCTCGTTGCCTGTCACACTGTAGGCTTTAAGAAAGAGGAGTATGAGTTCAGCATTATCAGTGAGCATCTTTTCGTAGTGGGGTACAGTCCAGTCCCTCCTCGTTGCGTAACGGAAAAACCCCCCTTCCACACTGTCGTATATACCAACGATTATATCCTCTGTCTGCAGCCTTGCCACATCCTGTATGTCTGTACGTTCCCTTGCCCTCAGTTCCACAAGCTCATCGAACCCGGGTCTCTTGCCCTTTTTGTCTATCTTCTGGCTCAATCCTGCCATGTGGTCTATGGTGTTTATGACCATCTCGAGGACCTCCTTGTCATCCACTGTGGTGGAATAGTCAAGAAGGCGCAGGAATATCTGTGTGTATGGCTCCTTCTCCCTCATGCCAAATCCACCATAGGCACTATCATAGGAAGAACGTGCCATGTCCACAAAGCCCTTTACATAGGACTTAAAATCCTTGTCCTCTGGTATCCTTATACCCCTTGAGGTCTTCTTTGTCTTCTTCTTCTCAAGGGGCTTGTAATCCTTCTTTATGTACTCGACCGTCTTTTTCAGGTTCTCCACGAGTTTGTCCGCAGGTATATAACCTGGAACACTTATAAGTTCTGTACCGTCAGGTGCGAATATAACAGTTGTGGGAAGGCCAGATGCAGGATACCTCCTTGCGATATCCTTCCTCTCATCGAAGTCTACGAATATGGGAATGTAGTTCTTGTTTATGTACTCTGCCACACTGTCCTCTGCAAGGCTCTTCTCCTCGTACACATGGCACCAGTAACACCACACCGCTGTTATGAGCATGAAGATGGGTTTACCCTCCTTTTCTGCCTGCTCAAAAGCCTTCTGGGAGTATTCCTTCCACTTTATCTTCGACTTCGTGTGTGTATAGGCAGAGGCAGAAGTGGAAAAGATAAGAGACAAAACACACAGACCGACCAGCAGGACTACCGTCCTCTCCACCAATCCCTTCTTCATAAAAGACTCCTTTCCTTTTTCAGAAACTCTGTTCCCAGGGAAAAAGGTTTCTGGTTGATATACATGCTCCCCCCTCAGGTGGTTATACCTTGAACCACAGAAAGGTCGAGGACAAGTTTTTTGACATACCTGCTCCCCTCAAACTGTAGTTTGTCAGGCCCCTGGTACTTCTTAAGCCCGAGTTTTGTTGATATACCTGCTCCCCCTCAGACCGTCCTTTCCAGCCTGCTACCACAGCATCTTTTGAACTTCTTGCCACTTCCACATGGACAGGGGCTATTTCTGCTCACACCTTCAAAGGCTGTAATCTCCATTGTACGGTATAGCCTCCATTCCTCGGCGATTGCCATACCCTTCCTCCATACCGCCATTATCTCTTCCTTTGAAAAATCCTTAAGCTGACATACGGGCTCTGTGTTGAATCTTCCCCACCTCTCCCACTCATAGGTGAGTATCTCCACACCAAAGGCATCGGGTCTTTCAAAGATATCTGTACCGGGGTAGGGCACAAATAGGGCTATCTCCGATGTATGCATGAGCCCCTCTCTGTAAAACCTCTCGATACTCTCAAGGGTAGTCTGTGATTCCTCCATACTGTCACCTGGATGTCCTATTATCCAGAAGGTACCCACGATAAGGTCGTATCTTGACGCACCCTTGAGAGCCCTTACTATGCCTTCAGGGTCTATACGCTTGTTCATCATCCTGAGTACCTTCGGTGAGGTGCTCTCTATACCGAGTACAAGGTTTCTCACCCCTGCCTCCCTCATCGCCCTAAAACCGTCCTCGCTCACAGTATCCACCCTTGATAGTATGTAAAAGCCAGGATTGAGTCTTAAATCCTTGAGCCGTTCCATGAGCTCGAAGAAGTACGCGCCCTTCATGTTGAACATACTGTCCTCGAGCCCAACCGCGTAGTTATCGTATCTATCAGCAAGGGTACGTATCTCCTCCACAATCCTTTCAACAGGCATCCTCCTCACCTTCTGTCCCCAGAACCTCGACTCATTACAGTATGTGCACCTGTAGGCACAACCCCTGCTTCCAACGATGGAGACCCCCATGGAACGGACGAATCCCTCTGGGAGGAGCCCGTAGTCCAGGGGTGGAAGGTCGTTTATATCCCCGGGTGGTCTCAGGGGTGTGGATTTAATCTCCCCCCCACTCCTGAGTGTTATCCCCATTACACCTGAGGGGTCTTTCCCGGAACGGATGGAACCGAGTAGTTCCGCAAGGGTCCATTCCCCTTCTCCCCTCACAACAAAGTCCACACCCTCAGAATCCTCAAGGCATTCCCTATCGAGATAGGACACATGGGGACCACCTATCACTGTGACTATACCAGGGGCTATCTCCTTGGACCATTCAAGTATACGCACGCTTACAGGATAGAGCATCGTATATGGACAGCTCACACCAACAACCGCTGGTCTGTATTCCCTTATCGCTGATTCCACTACATGGAATATCTCTCTATCTATCTCTTCCTGAACGGTTGAGCCCTGGATATAGTAGTCAAGGGGTATTATGGCTGTGGGTATGGAGTTTGTGTTGAGGAATGTGGCAAGGCTCAATGCACCCCTGGGAAAGTCGTACACCGTTGTAAACCTCTCCCTGTGGGAGAGGGACCTTATGCCAGGGACGAACAGAAGAAAATAGACCTGCATCTTTTGAAGAAAGACCTAAGGAAGGTCCTCCCTTCTACCCCCCTTTCAAAGGTAATAGACCCCTCTGCGGGATTGTGAATCTCCCAGCCCGAAGGGCTGGACATCGCATCTTAGGTGAACCCCATCACCTCAAATCCCGCAATGGAAACAATCGTGGTTCATTACACTGGATTCCAGAGGGAAGAGAGCCCTTTTTTACATGCCACACCCATTTCCCAGACCAGAATGGTAACCATCATGTTAGAGGATGTGGTCTAAAAGGGTCTCCCTATCTACTTGAACCGGCACTCACTCCCCCACCGAATGTGCCAACATGGATCCTGCCTTTACTGTCAAAGGCAATAGACCTTACCATCCTGTTTATGAGGTTTCCGCTTATATCCTGCCACTTATCCTTATCGTCAAGGACGAATATACCACCGAAGGTACCTGCATAGAGCCTTCCATCCTTACCCGCTACTATTGTATCGACGATAGGGCTTTTGAGACCGTTGTTGAGTGCCTTCCATTCCCCTCCATCTGTACTCGTGTATATACCATCGCCTTCTGTTCCTACATAGAATCTACCCGAATGATATATAATGGTGGCTACTGTTTTGTCCTCAAGCCCTGTTCTCTTCCACACGCCATCTTCCATCACAAATACGCCATCAAAGGTACCGGCATATAGTTTCCCATCGAGTGAGAGCAGACTCATGACCCTCGGGTTGTCGAGCCCTTCTGTAAGGGGCTTCCACGACCTGCCCCCATCACTACTTACCAGCACCCCATCACCGTCTGTAGCCATGTAGATATTGCCCTTACCATCCTCCTCAAGGTCCCTTACCTTGTATCCCCAGAGGTCTTCGAGTTTGCTCCACTTGCCAGACTCTCCATCCTTTCTGTATATCACATGGTTTGTACCGACAAAGATTGTCCCCTTTTTGCTGAAAAGTATATCATTTACCTCCTCGCCTTCAAAGGCATCCAATTCCTGCCATCCGCCATCCTTTTTCCTTATATAGAGTCCTTTCGTGGTGCCTGCATAGAGGATACCGTCTTTACCAAAGGCTATCTTAAGTGTCCTGTGGTTTACAATCCCCTTGTTCCTCTGGACCCATTTTGAACCCTCAAGTACAAAGACACCCCTCTGGTAGGTGCCTGCAAGGACCTTTCCCTTGCTTGTTACGAATACGGTCTGTACATCCATATCGTTCAGCCCGAAACTCTCACCGACCCTTGCAGTGGAGCTGAGCCTGTATACACCGCTTTCAGAGGCTACGTATATAGTACCGTCTCTACCCACTGTTAGATACCTTGAATAGGGCTCCACATCCCTGTAGGGTTTAAAACCGTCGTCAGTCCATTTGAATATCCCTGCTGCCCAGAATGTACCTATAAGGTTGCCCTTGGGATCGACGATTATGGATGTAACCACATGCTCATCCATTCCACCGAAGGAGACCCATTTTGCCCCATTCTTCTTGGGACGTTTGTACAGTCCATAATCTGTACCCGCATATATGGTGGTACTATCAGTTGCTATCATGTTCACCTGAGGGGCAGAAAGACCCTCTTTGAGCCATACCCAGGTCTTTGCACCGTCTCTACTCACAAATACACCAGAGCCCCAGACAGATATATACACACTCTTGTCCTTATCCACGAATATAGCAGGCACAAGCGCCCCTGTGGGTGCACCGGCATTCCTCTTCCAGCCCTTTGTCGCATCCCTCGTCTCATAGAGCCCATCCTTGGTGCCTGCAAGAAGCAACCCATCATCTGTAACAGCGAGACTGAAGACAAAGGGATTGGAAAGACCATCACTTACAGCCTGCCAGCCCATGCCCCTGTCCTGAGTCCTGAACACACCACCACCATCGGTTGCCACATAGATATTACCCCACCTGTCCTCTGCTATGCTGTTGATGGTGCCACCATACGGACCGAGGACATCCCACTCAATAGCCTCGGCATGAGAGACCAGCAGGGTAAAAAGAAAAACAACCACTATCCTTCTAATTCCCATATCCCCACCCCCTATGTTTATAATTAAGGTTTATATCACATTAAAGAGGCTGTGACAAGGTAAAGCGGACAGAAGGTGT
>WGFF01000109.1 GCA_015492355.1 Deltaproteobacteria bacterium | reverse complement strand
CGTCAGGATACAGGCAAAATTCTAAAAGCAACTTCGTTGCTTGCTTCAGGGGTCTCACCCCCTGAAACCTCCAAGCAGAATTCTTTTCAACCGTTTCCCAAAGGGGACTGTGCCCCTCTGCATCCCATCAATCAGTAGTTCTCCCCTTCCTGTGGTGTCTATCCTTCCAGGGGTCTCCTGCTGACATATCATGGAAAGGGGTGTCTGTTACTGTACCAATAGATTTCCCTTCTGTCAATCATCAAAACCTGACAGGGGGCTTTGTGAAGGGAGAAGAATACCTGTGTCCTCTTTACATGGAAGTCCTCTTTAAGGTCCTAAATCTCCTCAACACCTCAGCCACCTCCTCGTCACTCACCTCACCGAAGTCCACGTACAGTTGACTCACAGCGTAGAAAAGGGGTGGTACAACAGGACATATAACCTCACAGACCTTATCATTCCTCTCTATCTTCCTTATCGTGTCGATCGGTCCACCAGGAATAGCCACGATTATCCTGTCTGGATTCGATGCATGGACAGCATCTATCGCAGAGAACATGGTCGCACCTGTTGCAATGCCATCGTCTACAAGGACACAGACCCTTCCTTCAAGTGGTATCCTTTCCTTTATCCTGCGGAATCTTTCTATACGGCTCCTCACCTCTCTGAGCCTTGAGTCCTTTTCCTTCTTTATGTACTCTTCACTTATACCGAGCTCATCCACTATCTTGGTGTCGAGATATACCCTGCCCTCTTCATCCACCGCACCGAAGGCAAGTTCAGGATTGAAAGGGGAACGGAGTTTTCCTGTAACTATTATGTCCATATCCCAGCCGAGTCCATCCGCTATCTCCCCTGCCACAATAACCCCTCCCCTGGGCAGACCAAGCACCACCGGTCTCTCTCCAGAGTACACACTTACCTTTCTGGCAAGTACCCTGCCAGCATCTTTCCTGTCCCTGTAGGGAGACCCTGATGAGTCTATCATAGAAAGCCCCCCTTCTTCCCTTTAGGATAATTCAAAAAACAAGGGTGTCAAGTTCATACACCATTACTCCAACCGTTGGATACAACCATACAAAAGGTCTTGTCAGGGTGGTGGGTTCAGGGTATAGTTTTTAATTGAAGGAACGGATTGAAGATTGAAAGAGGAAGAAAAAATAGACTGTTACAGGTGCAGGTACTTCTTTGTTACATGGGACAAATACTTCCCCATGGGCTGTAAGGCATTTGGTTTCAAGAGCAGGGACCTACCTTCCTCTGTGGTGTACAGGAGTTCTGGTATAAGGTGTCAGAAGTTCGAGGAAAAAAAGAGGCATTGAAAGTCACCCTCCATGGACAGGGAAAGACCCTCTCATAGTGAATCCATCCACCCGCATTCAGAACCGCAGACAAGGGATACCGCCTCAGAGCCCATCTTGCAGTGGTTCCATCCCCTGTCAAAACCTCGGGTCAACATCCCGGGCTTTTCAGTTATCTCTCCCTGCAACCTGCTGGGGTGTTGTCTCTTTTTCCTGCCATTTTGCTGGGTGGGGTCTCTTCTGCGTCGGTCTTACAGGCGGATACTATCTCCTTCCAGTCGAGTCCAGGGAGGAGTGGCTTGTAGTCTTTCTTCCCCTCCCATTCCTTCATCCTGCTGGTGAGCCTCTCTATGCGTTCGGAGGTAAGGGGGTGGGTGGATAGATACCTGAGTGATTCAGGGATGTCTCCTCTCTGGCTCTCCATGGTCCTGAAGAAATCTATCATACCCTGGGGGTCTATACGTGCCTTTATGAGGAGTTCCATGCCCATACGGTCTGCTTCGTCCTCGAGGGTTCTACTGTAGTGGAGTGTTCCAAGGGTGAAGACCGCCTCTCCAACCACATCGCTCATTCCTGTATCGCCACTTATGAGTGTGAGGAGAAGGGATGTGGAGAGATTCTGCAGGATACTCCTTGTTGGGTGTCTTTCCAGCACATGCTCCATCTCATGGGCGAGCACCCCTGCCAGTTCCTCTGCCCTCTCGGTGAGTTCCAGAAGCCCTGTAAAGATCATTATATGTCCACCCGGTGCGGCAAGGGCATTTACAGCATCGTTCTTGACCACATAGACCTTGAACCTGTAGGGATGGGAGGTGATGGGTTCTTCGAGCCTTTCGAGCATGCGCATCACATGAGCCTCCATGGACTCGCACCTCTGGGATCCCTTCAGGAACTCCTCCACTACCATCCTGCCGAGTGAGTCCTCCCATGAGGGGGGTATCCTCTCTGCCATGGTATTGACGAGCAGTGGTATGCCCCAGATGTAAATTATTGCGGTAACAACAATGGTCCCCGTACCAGCCACCACTGCCCATAGAAACCATCTCTTCTGGAGGAGCTTGCCTACCCTTGATGAGAATGTACCATGAAGGCGGTCCATAACCTCCACAAAGCCCTCGTGGGGAACGACTATCATCTCGTCACCCTTTTCAAGACACACCCTGTTACCGTTGTGGAACTCGTGTGTACACCGCACCTTGCTGTACTGCCACCTCAGGGTACGTCCATCCTCGAGGACTATCTCTATGTAGGATGGGGCAAAGGTTATACGGGCAGGATGTTTCTCAGGGGTGATGCCATCGAAATAGTATCCTTCCCAGTGAACTGCCATCTGGAGAGTATGGTCTTAAAATATACCCGCATCTATATTCATATAATCCGCCAGTCCCTCACCAACAGCCTTTGCAGAGAGTGCATCCTGTCTTATACCCTCAAAATCTATCTTTCCATGGAGCGAGAGACAGGAACATTTGAACCTTATGGTACGAACCCTTATCCAAGGCAGGGCAATGCCAAGGGTGGATACGAAGAGAAGAATATTGGTAAGCGTAAGGGCAAGGAGCCTTCCACCGGTGATGTTCGATGAGAATCTTATGCCGGAGAAACTTGTATGCTCCCAGTCATACCTCTCCACCATTGCCTGATACCAGAACCAGTAGATACCGAGGGTGAGTATGCCGAGGGGTACTGCAATGATGTATTTACCGATAAGATCCCTGCCACTGCCATCGTACCTGAATGGGGTGTCCCCGAAGAAACTGTGGTTTATCCAGTAACTGCGCATCCTTGTATGGAAGTAGGGCTGGTAGAACCCCAGGGTGATTGCCTGAAGAAAGAACCCCTTAAGAAACGTGCCAATCCCACTGCGTGTAGGTCCACGGAAGGAAAACCGTATATTACGCCAGGACGTACGGCTCAGACGATAGCGCATGGAGCCTATCATGGCATACGGAATAGCCACCACAACAAATATGGGAAAGACTACGTTGAAAAGAGGATGTACAAAAAAGACAAGACCTGTCACAGTACCGTATGTACCAGCCAGTATGCCCATTGCCTTGCACCACCCCACGAGCAATTCCTTTCCTGTGCCGTGATAGACAAATCTATCGCCGAGGAGCTCGGTACTGCTGTATAAGTATCTGCGTATCTTGGTCTTCCCCCAGAATTTATACACCCCGAGGGTAAGTACAGTGAAG
>WGFF01000108.1 GCA_015492355.1 Deltaproteobacteria bacterium | reverse complement strand
GGTAGGGGCTTTTAAGGGGTTAAGATAGGGGTTCCCGTCTTTCAGGCGGGGAGTTTATAAAAACAACCAAGGAGTGTTGTGCGATGATTATCGTCTTGAAGAAGGATGTAACCCAGGAGCAGATAGACCATGTGGTGGAGAAGATAAGAGGGGTTGGGCTTTCTGTTCACATATCGAGGGGCAAGGAGCGTACCATAATAGGCGTTATCGGGGATGAATCTGCCCTTGCATCCATACCCCTTGAGGTTCTTCCTGGTGTTGAGAGCGTAATGCCCGTACTCAAGCCCTATAAGCTTGTGAGCAGGGAGTTCAAGGAAGAGGGCACTGTAATAGATGTGGATGGTGTGAGGATAGGTGGTAGAGAGGTGCAGGTCATAGCCGGTCCGTGCAGTGTGGAGAACAGGGAGACCCTTCTTAAGACCGCTGTGGAGGTGAAGAAGGCAGGGGCAAGGATACTCAGGGGAGGTGCCTTCAAGCCGAGGACCTCGCCCTATGATTTCCAGGGTCTCGGCATAGAGGGGCTGAAGCTCCTGAAGGAGGCAAAAAGGGAGACAGGGCTACCCATAATAAGCGAGCTTATGGACCCCAGGGATACGGATCTTCTTTGCGACTATGTGGATATCATCCAGATAGGTGCACGGAACATGCAGAACTTCAGGCTCCTCAAGGAGGTGGGCAGGATAAACAAGCCTGTTTTGCTCAAGAGGGGACTCGCTGCGACCATAAAGGAGTTTTTGATGTCAGCGGAGTACATAGCATCGCAGGGTAACAAGGATATAATCCTATGTGAGAGGGGTATCAGGACATTCGAGCCCTCTACAAGGAACACCCTCGATATAAGTGCAGTACCTGTACTGAAGGAGGAGACCCATCTGCCTGTGTTCATCGACCCCAGCCATGCGGTTGGAAAATGGAAGCTTGTGCGTCCCCTTGCCATGGCTGCCCTTGCTGTTGGGGCGGATGGTTTGATGATAGAGGTACATATCGACCCCGAAAACGCCCTGTGTGATGGTGCCCAGTCCCTCATGCCTGATAAGTTCGGTGAGCTCATGAGGGAGCTCAGGGCTCTGGCACCTGCGGTGGGCAGGGATATATGAGATGGAGAAGTATGAGGAACGAAAGGGTCTATTTTGATAAGGTCACCATCGTTGGTGTGGGGCTTATAGGTGGCTCCCTTGCCATAACCCTTAGAGAGAAGGGAATGGCAGGCACTATTACAGGTGTGGGCAGGGGTATGGAGAATCTCAAGACCGCCAGAAGACTCGGTGTGGTGGATTCCTTTACAACGGATATATGCGATGGTGTGGAAGGGACAGACCTTGTTGTTATGGCGGTACCTGTACGGAAGATAGCGCCCCTTGTGGAAAGGATACTCCCATCACTCAAGCCAGGCACCATACTGACGGATGTGGGTAGTGTAAAGGGTGCGATTATAAGGGATGTTGAGCCCCTTCTCGGGAAGGATGTCCTCTTTGTACCGGGTCATCCAGTGGCGGGTACGGAAAATTCGGGTGTGGAGGCTGCGTTCTCAGGGCTTTTCGAGGACAGAACCTGCATACTCACTCCCACAGAAAGGACCGATCCATCAGCCCTTGAGAAGGTAAAGGCGATGTGGGAGGAGGCAGGCTCAAGGGTGGTGATGATGGATGCGGATACACACGACAGAATCCTTGCAGCCATAAGCCATCTCCCGCACATGATAGCATACTCCCTTGTAAACACGGTGGCAGACCTGGAAGAGGAGGCAGGGGATATACTCGTATTCTCTGCAGGTGGGTTCAAGGATTTCACACGTATTGCATCGAGCTCCCCTGAGATGTGGGCGGATATATGCGCCCTCAACAGGGACGAGATTGTAACCATGATAGAACGCTTCCAGAAAAGACTCTCAGCCCTTAAAGACCTTGTAGAGAAGACCGACCTCGATGGGCTCGTAAAGGACTTTGAAAGGGCAAAGGGTCTGAGAGACAGGATAAGGTAAGGTTGGAAATCTTCTGGGGTTTTAAGCAACGAAATTCTGAGGG
>WGFF01000107.1 GCA_015492355.1 Deltaproteobacteria bacterium | reverse complement strand
GGGAAAACACTCTTTTACCAGAAAAGGGCGATAGCCCGGAGGGTTTCCCCACAATAAAGTTCAGGTTCGATTTGATGACCCATTATATAAAAGCAACTTACGTTGCTTGCTTCAGGGGGTTTACACCTCCTGAAACCCCAAAAGGACCCTACCATAGTGGAGGGCTATGGTTTCTGTCTGGTGGAGTGGATACCTGTGTGGTCAATCTATGAAATTGCCGAGTATAAAGCCTGCAAGGTCTTCTATATGGAGCCTTTCTGGTATCTGCACCCAGTCTGGCAGTACGCAGTGGGCATCGTAAGAGGTATGCATGCCAGATGTCTCTCCGTTTGCAAAGACGGTGTGGTTCTGCAAGCCACCCCTCAGGTTGAATCCATCGTGGGGTATACATACAAGGTCTGGTCCCTTCTCGCGCAGTGGCCCACTGTAGAGTTCATCCTTTTCGTATACCGCCCTGATTACAGGTCTGCCACAGTCATCGACGATGGAGTGGAGGGCGCTCTTCAGTTCGTCGATGAGTGGTCTTCTGTCCCTTTCACTCACCATGCCGAGAGGATACCTTTCCTTCATGTTTATGTATATCCTTGCAGGATCGATACAGAACGCAACAGTGCCTGTGTTTATACCTTCCAGGTTTATACCTTCCAGATGGTTTCCATCAGATGCTATACGTAAGAATCCATTTTTTCTAAGCCATGTGTTCAGGTAAACATCCTTCTTTATCCCTGTAAAACCGTGATCAGATATGGTCATGAAAAAGCCTTTACCCTCTGTTACCTCCATAAAACGTGTGAACAGCCTGCCCACTACCTCGTCTATCTTCCTGTAGAGGGATATAAAGGTAGTGTGTGCTGGATTGCAGGGGTCTTTTACAGCATCGAAGAAGAGGTGATGGAATGAATCGGTCTCGTTTATGACACATACAAAAAGGTCCCATGATTCGTCGTTGAGTATCCTTTCAAAGGCAAGGCTCTTCCTTTCGATAGACATGACCATGTCCTTGAAGAATGCGTCACAGTCCTTTCTGTCGCTGGCAGTGGGGCGGAGGAGGTTTTCTGTCTCAGGGGATACTATAGTCCTGATAGGTCTTTTCACCCTTCCAATGAACCTCTTGTAAAGGGTGGAGGTCCTGTCTTTCACCCTCTTTGCAAGTATATCGAACAGGGTCGGTGCCTGAATATCACCGAGACCCGGGAAGAAGACCTTGTAGCTTCCAGGGAGGAGGTCAACATAGCCAAATATCCCGTGTTCACCGGGATTCACACCTGTTATAAAGGACGACCATGTTACATTCGATACCTCTGGTATGGATGCATCCATCTGACATAACCTGAAGCCATGGACGAGTATGTCTCTGAGATGGTGGAGGTAGCCTTTTTCAATGTATTCGTCCAGTATGGAGTAGGATACCCCATCCAGGAGAACAACAAGGACTCTGCCTGCCTGTTTCGATTCCATAGTGTATCTCCGGGTTTATTTTAAAGGAGAAGATTGTCCTCTTTGTGCTTTCTGGCAGGGATGTTAAAAGGCATCCTTGATGGATGATAGAAGTTTTTGCCCTGTACTCTACCACGAAAGGGTCTTCAAAAGAATCTCAAAAGGAGGGTTTTTTCAGTGGAGCGGGCGAGGGGAATCGAACCCCCGTGTGCAGCTTGGGAAGCTGCCATTCTACCATTGAATTACGCCCGCAAAGGTAGCGTTATAAATTTACTATATTAAACAGATAGTCGTCAAGACCAAAAATGTAAACACCTCATTATTTCGTCCCATAGGATTTAGAAGGATCCCTCCTTTTAGTGACGCAGGATAGATGAAGGCATTTCAGCGGTTTGTATCCTTTTATGGTTGACTTTTCCTTTTCTTTTATATATCTTAATCTACCTGTTTTGGGAAAGGGGTATTCCTGCCCTGTGTATTCCTTAACAAATGTAAAAGGAGGGTGGTAAGGTGGGAAAGAGCATAACACAGAAGATAATAGAACAGCATCTCGTATCGGGTGAGATGACACCTGGCAAGGAGATAGCCATACGTATAGACCAGACCCTTACACAGGATGCAACAGGTACGATGGCGTATCTCCAGTTTGAAGCCATGGGCGTGGACAGGGTCAAGACAAAACTCTCTGTAAGTTATGTAGACCACAATACCCTTCAGTACGGTGGGTATGAGAACGCAGACGATCACAAGTTCCTCCAGACTATTGCTGCCAAATACGGCATATACTTTTCAAGGCCGGGTAACGGTATCTGCCATCAGGTCCATCTTGAGAGATTCGGTGTGCCTGGGCAGACACTACTCGGCTCCGATAGCCACACGCCCACATGCGGTGGACTCGGAATGCTCGCCATAGGCGCTGGCGGGCTTGATGTGGCGGTTGCCATGGGAGGGGGTCCATTTAATCTCATATACCCAAAGGTAGTCCTTGTGAATCTCAAGGGCAAGCTCAGCCCATGGGTCTCTGCAAAGGATGTGATACTCGAGCTCCTCAGGAGACTCACTGTAAAAGGTGGAGTTGGAAAGGTTATCGAATATGGTGGAGAAGGGGTCAAGAGTTTGAGTGTACCCGAGCGTGCAACCATTACAAACATGGGTGCAGAGCTCGGGGCAACCACATCCATCTTCCCCAGTGACGAGATTACAAGGGAGTTCCTCAGGGCACAGAAGAGGGAGAAGGACTGGGTCGAGCTCAAGGCAGACCCTGATGCACAGTACGACGAGGTCATAGAGATAGACCTCTCAGCACTCGAACCGATGATAGCACAGCCCCATAGCCCAGATGCGGTCTGCAAGGTATCGGAGATAGAGGGACTCAAGGTGGATCAGGTCTGCATAGGGAGTTGTACGAATTCCTCCTACAGGGATCTGATGGTGGTAGCAGAGGTATTGAGAAGGGATAACCACAGGGTACATCCAGATGTGAGTATGACCGTATCCCCTGGCTCAAGGCAGGTACTCGATATGATAGCCAAGAACAGTGCCCTTTCAAGCCTCATAGAGGCAGGGGCAAGGATACTCGAGGCAACCTGTGGTCCGTGTATAGGCAATGGACAGTCCCCGCCTTCAGGTGGTGTGTCCCTGAGAACATTTAACAGGAATTTCGAGGGCAGAAGCGGTACAAAGGATGCAAAGGTCTACCTCTGTAGCCCAGAGGTTGCGGTTGCAGCGGCTATCCACGGTGTTGTAACCGATCCCAGGAAACTGGGTGAGTATCCAGAGATAGAGACACCAGAGACCTACCTTGTTGACGACTCCATGATAATACCGCCTGCAGAAGACCCCTCAAAGGTGGAGGTAAGGAGGGGACCGAACATCAAAGCCCTTCCCACAAGGGATAGGCTCCCCTCTGTACTCAAGGGAAAGGTGCTCATAAAGCTCGGGGATAACATCACAACAGACCACATAACCCCTGCAGGCACATGGCTCAAGTACAGGAGTAATGTGCCAAAATACTCTGAGTCGGTCTTCTCAGCAATAGATAGCCACTTCCATGAGAAGGCAAAGGCACAGGGTGGTGGGTTCGTTATAGGTGGAGAGAACTACGGACAGGGTTCATCCCGTGAACACGCAGCCCTCTGCCCCATGTACCTCGGTATAAAGGCAGTAATTGCAAAGAGCTTTGCAAGGATACACAGGGATAACCTTATAAACTTCGGTATCCTTCCCCTTACATTCGAGAATCCAGAGGACTACGACTCCATAGACGAAAACGATGATCTCGAGCTAAAAGACCTTGTGGAAGGGCTGAAAAAGGGTGATACCCTCATCCTCCACAACCTTACAAAGAACAAGGAGATAAGGCTCAAACACGGATACTCTCCAAGACAGGTGGAGATTATCCTTGCAGGAGGGAAGCTCAACTACACAAGGTCAAGGACAGCCTGAAGAAGGGATTTTACCTTTACCACTGTGGGGTCCCCTTTTTCTGAAAAGGGGACCTCGCAGACCACCCTTACCCCTCCGAGCCTCTCTATCTCACAACGATTGTAGAGTCTACTCGGATCGTCCCCCGGGGGCTCTGGGCTGTTGAGCACCACACCCTTTACATCCATACCCCTCTTCCTTGCGTATTCGAGTGTGAGGAGTGTATGGTTTATGACCCCGAGCCTGTTAGGTGCAACCACTAAGAGAGAGAGCCCTAAGGATAGGGCAAGGTCTGCCATGGTCATATCGTCCGTAAGGGGACACAGAAGCCCACCCGCCCCCTCCACGATCACCACATCATGTCTTCTGGAGATGTCCTCATATATGGATTTAAGCCTCCCGGGGTCTATGGTCTCCCCATCGAGCCTCGTAGCCAGATTCGGTGCAAGGGGATGGATTGATCTATAGGGATTGACCATATCCAGTGGTATATCAGAACACGATGCCTCAAGTAGCCTCAGAGAATCCCAGGGCACTACCACCCCATCCTTGAGCCTGCACCCTGTCTCCACAGGTTTCATGACCCCTACCTTCCTGCCCCTGGAAGAAAGAAGTCTTGCCACAAGACACCCCACAAAGGTCTTGCCCACACCTGTATCCGTGCCTGTTATGAAGATTCCCATTTCTTAAACGGGGGAAACTTTTTTGTAAAAAAGTTTCCCCCCAACCACCTTCAAAAAACATTGGGCTTAAAGACCATGAGAATGCCCCTCATAGCCCCGAGATAAGTTCATAAAGTATTCCGATCATCCTTTTGAGTTCCCTTTTCTTTATGCTCAGTGGGGGCATAATAACGATCGTATCCCCGAGTGGTCTCGTAATGAGTCCCTTCTTGCGTGCATCCATGCATACACGGTATGCGACCCTTTTTGATGGTGGAAAGGGCTTTTTTGTATCCCTATCCTCCACAAGCTCGATACCTGCCATAAGCCCCTTGTACCTCACATCCCCCACGTATCTGAGCCCCCTGAATCCCTCAAGGAGTTCGGAAAGGAGGCGTATCTTTGGCTTCAGTCTTTCGAGTACCTTTTCTCTTTTGAATATCCTCAGGTTCTCTATTGCAACCCTGCAGGCAAGTGGATTGCCAGTGTATGTGTGTCCGTGGAACAGGGCCTTGAACTCATCGTATCTTCCAAGGAATGCCCTGTATATCTCCTCCTTGGCGAGTGTTACCGCAAGTGGAAGATACCCCCCTGTGATACCCTTTGCAAGACACATGATATCAGGCACCACACCCTCCTCCTCGCAGGCAAACATATAGCCTGTCCTTCCAAAGCCTGTTGCCACCTCGTCCGCAATAAGGGGGATACCGTACTTCTCTGTAATCTCCCTCACACCCTTGAGGAACCCCGGTGGAGATACTATCATGCCACAGGCGCCCTGTACAGATGGCTCTATTATGCAGGCGACCACCCTTGAGTGCTCCTTCCTGAGTATATCCTCCAGCACATGGAGACAGGCAAGACCACAATAAGGGTATGACATCTCTAAGGGACACCTGTAACAGTAAGGATAGGGTGCCTTGAGGGTCCTGAAAAGGAGAGGACTGTACCTGCCAACGAAGATGTCTATATCCCCCACACTCATGGCACCGACAGTATCGCCGTGATAGGCACCGCTAAAGGAGATGAACAGTTTTCTTCTGCACCTCTTCTCGGTCTGTCTCCAGTACTGAAAGGACATCTTGAGGGCTATCTCAACAGCAGTGGACCCGTTGTCAGAGTAAAATACACGCCTGAGCCCCTCAGGTGCTATCTCAACGAGCATACGGGCAAGTTCTATGCTCGGTACGTTACCGAGACCGAGAAGGGTTGAATGGGCTATCTTTCCCAGCTGCTCCTCTAATGCACGGTCGAGTGCCTTGTTTCTGTGTCCGTGCAGATTTACCCAGAGAGAGGAGTTGCCATCAAGATACCGCCTTCCATGGATGTCGATGAGATAACTCCCCTCTCCACGTTCTATTATTAGAGGTTCTTCCTCCTCCCATTCCTTCATCTGTGTGAAGGGATGCCAGAGATGGATCTTATCGAGCCTTTCGAGCACAGACATCTCCTACTCCTTTCTCGCCACCATGAATATAACGTCATAGGTTGTACGTATCCCACCATCCTCAGAGGGAAACATCTCCCTGTATACCCATGCCACATGCCTGAGGATGCTTCCCTTTGCAAGGGAGTTATTGCCACCCCTGTATGGATTCACAGCACCGATGGATTTTAGTACCTTAAGTAGTTCAAAGAGGTCCCTGTACGTCCTTGTAACCCTGTCCCTTTCTACATGGATGGGTCTGAGCCCTGCCCTTTCGATCTCTTTTACTATGTATTCCCTGGTCCTGAACACCATCGGTTCTGGCAGTCCATCCA
Source organism: Deltaproteobacteria bacterium (assembly GCA_015492355.1). GTDB lineage: Bacteria > Desulfobacterota > GWC2-55-46 > GWC2-55-46 > S146-73 > S146-73. The sequence goes on along the minus strand of WGFF01000107.1, from coordinate 9,437 downwards.
TGCCTGTCCTTATCTGTGCCTTCTTTATACTTGTAAACAACTCCCTCAGCGTATGCGCACCAAGGGTCGAGAACACAAAGACCCCACCCTTCCTGAGTACCCGTCTTGTATCCACGAAAGCACCGGTCAGTTCGCCTACCCACTGGTATGTAAGATTGGATACAACCATGTCGACTGTAGAGTCCCTGAGGGGTAGATACTCGCAGTCACCAGTAATCGCTGTTACACCCCTTTGCCTTGCCTTTAAGAGAAGGGGCTGGGCTATGTCACACCCAAAAAGCCTCACCCCGGGTGTCCTCTCCCTCAGGAACATGGATACCATGCCAGTGCCACAACCTGCATCGAGTACCCTCTGCTCCTCCCTTTCCATATATCCCAGTGCAAGTTCCACAACCTTTCTTGCTACATCCTTCTGGAGATGTGCATTACTGTCATAACTGTCCACCGCCCTTGAAAATGACCTCTTGATGACCTCCTTGCTTGCCTTAAAATCCCCCTTACAGGGAAATCCGGACCGAAGGTTTTTGGGAAAGGGGTTGAGACCCTCTGGGTTAAACCCCCTTTTCAAAAGGGGTTTTTCACTGGAGCAGAACCCCCTTATGAGCCCTGCCACCTCAGAAGACCTCGTTATGAACGGTGCATGGGCTGTATTCCTGAGGATTTTGACCTCTGCGCCTTTTATCCTTTCTCCGAGGTATATCCCAGCAGATACAGGGCATACCCCATCCATATCGCCGTGTATGACGAGTGTGGGAAGGCTGATTCGGGTGAGATCATCCCGAAGATCGATCCTGTAGAGTGCCTCAAGGGGTGGTATAAGCCCTCTGTGATCTATACTCAGGGATGTGTACCTCCTTATGAATTCATCCACCCCCTTGAGCCTCATCTCTTCAGGTGTGAAGTTGAGTCCATAAAACCTCCTTACGGTGTCAGAGGGATTGAGCCTCATATCCCTTATCATCCTTCGAACCACACCCCTTGGCTGGGCGTGTGGGAAGTCAGCCCTTTTTGTAAAGCATGGGGTCGTGGAGATGAGTACAAGGCGGTCGAATAGATACGGTTCTTCCAGGATAGTTTTTAAGAGTACCTGTCCACCGAGAGACCAGCCGACCGCAACGGTACTTCTCCCCTCCATACCCTGTAGGGTCTTCACTACAGCCTCCATACCCGGTCTCAGGGTGGGTTCTTCCCACTCACATCCACCACCATGCCCTGGAAGGTCCACCCTTACCACATCCCATCCTGCTGGCAGATGTTCCACAAACCCGTCCCATACATGGCTATCCGTTGCCCAACCATGTACAAGCAGGAATATCCCCTTATTGGTATCCCCATTCATCGAGTGTCTCCTTTATACCCCTTACAGCAAGGGAGAGGTCATCCCTTGTATGTTCTGCAGTGATTGTTATCCTGAGCCTCGATGTATGCTCTGGCACCGTTGGTGGTCTTATCGCCTGGATGAATATACCACGCTCAAGGAGTCTTCTGCTTATAGCTACCGTTCTCTCTGGACTGCCTGTATGGATGGGTATTATCTGGGTCATATCCTCTGGTACAGGAAGACCATATCTTTTAAGTTCCTCCCTGAAAAAAACTATATTCTCAAAGAGTCTCTCTCTAAGGGAGGGCTCTTTTTTTACTATCTCCACTGCCTTTACCGCACCTGCACATACAGCTGGTGGGAGGGCAGTGGAATATATGAAGGGACGTGCCCTGTTTACGAGGAGTTCGATGAGGTCTCTACTCCCTGCAACAAAGGCTCCAAAACAGCCGAATGCCTTTCCCAGGGTGCCTATCTCTACAACACAGGGGTCGTCCTCTACACCCAGATGTTCGCAACTGCCCCGTCCGTTCCTGCCGAGCACCCCCACCCCGTGTGCATCGTCCACGATCAGGATTGCATCGTATCTCCTTGCAAGCCACAGTATATCCCTGAGCGGTGCTATGGTGCCATCCATGCTGAAGATACCATCGGTGATTATGACCTTTCTTCGTGCCTTTGATCTTTTGAGCAGACCTTCAAGGGAGTTGGTATCACTGTTTCTGTATCTCCTCAGTATGGCTCTGCTGAGTATGCATCCATCAATGATGGATGCATGGTCGAGCCTGTCTGTAAAGACCTCGTCTCCCCTTCCTGCAAGGGCTGGTATACAGCCTGTGTTCGCATGATAACCCGAGTTGAAGACCAGCACTGCCTCTTTGTTTTTGAACTCCCTTATCCTCTCTTCCAGCTCCCTGTGCGGGGACATGGTGCCTGATACAAGCCTCGAAGCCCCTGTCCCTGCCCCGAATCGCTCCACCGCCTCCTTCATCGCCCTCTTTACATCAGGATGACTCGCAAGCCCGAGATAGTTGTTGGAACACAGGAGTACCACATCCCTGCCATCCACCCTTACCCTTGGACCCTGTGGTCCATGGATGGTCGTGATGGATCGCATGAGCCCGAGGTCTTTTATCCTTTCGAGTTCTTTCTTTATGGATGGATACATGACAGGGGTCTTACTTCCTTGGACTTAGCCCCAGGTCTCTGAGCATGAGGAGGTCCTTTTCTGGTTCCCTTCCCTTTGTGGTGAGGTAGCCACCCACCATCATACCACTTGCTCCTGCTGCAAAGATAAGGCACTGAAGGTCCCTGAGGTTCAGCTCCCTGCCACCGCAGATGATGATATCCTTTGCAGGGAGCATGAATCTGTAAAGTGCTATTATCCTCAGGCACTCAATGGGCGTGAGGTTTGAACCACCCTCAAGGGGTGTCCCTGGTCTTGGATTGAGGAAGTTTATGGGGATGGAGTCAACATCGAGTTCCCTGAGTGTAACCGCAAGTTCCACCCTGTGGTACCAGTTTTCACCTATGCCGAATACCCCACCACAGCACACATGGAGCCCTGCCTCCTTGGCATATCGTATGGTCTTTACATCCTCCTCGTAGTCATGGGTGGTACATACATTGGGGAAAAAACTCCTCGATGTTTCAAGATTGTGGTGGTAACTCTGGAGCCCTGCCTCCTTGAGCCTCTCAAGGGTATCCTTTTTGACAATACCCAGGGATGCACACCTCTCTATGGGGAGTCCCTCCCTCATCCCCTTTATCGCCTCTTCGAGTATGTGGAGTTCCTTTTCCCTCTCTATGCCCCTACCGCTCGTAACGATTGAGAACTCCCTTGCTCCCCTCCTGAGTGCATCCTCCGCAGCCCTTACAATACTCCCTGGCTCTACCATCGGGTAGGTCCTCACACCTGTACTGTAATGCACGGACTGGGCACAGAAGCTACAGTCCTCCCCACAAAGCCCACTCTTTGCATTTATGATAGAACAGAGGATGACCTCTCTACCCCTGTGGTGTGCCCTTATCCTTTCGGATATAGCCAGGATATCGAAGAGCCTCTCATCCCCGAGCTCCGTAATCCTTAAACCCTCCTCAAAATCCAGTCCCTCTCCGCTGAGACCCTTCCTGAGGGCTATGTCGAGTATATCCTCCATGGGGTGAGTTGATAACATATAAAGACCACCTTGTCAACCAGTTTTGGCAATGGGTTAACAAGATGGATTTCCGCTCCCTTTTATCGGCTCTGAGTCTGGTGAATTTTTAAGGGAAGGTTTTTGGGGAGGGGGGATGTTCTCTACTTTTTCAATCTCTTTATCCTCTCCATGCGTTCTGCTATTTCCTTTTCAAAACCCCTTTTTGAGGGGTGGTAGTATGTTCTTCCACGGAGTTCTTCTGGCAGGTAGTCCTGTTTTACCACTGCGTCTGGATAGTCATGGGGGTATTTGTACCCCTTCCCATAGCGGAGATGTTTCATGAGTCTTGTGGGTGCGTTCCTTATATGGAGTGGTACAGGTAGGGCACCCTTTTTCTTCACATCATCGAGTGCCCTGAGGTAGGCGATGTACGATGCATTGGATTTGGGTGCGGTTGAAAGGTATACCACACCCTGGGCAAGGGGTATCCATCCCTCTGGCATGCCTACAAAGTGCACTGCATCCTTCACAGCCACCGCAACCCTCAGTGCCTGAGGGTCTGCATTGCCTATATCCTCCGAGGCGAATATCACCATCCTGCGCGCTATGAAGAGGGGGTCTTCACCAGCCTCTATCATCCTTGCAAGCCAGTAGAGAGCCCCATCAGGATCACTCCCGCGCATGCTCTTTATGAAGGCAGAGATAACATTGTAGTGCTCATCACCAGCCCTGTCATAGAGGAGTGCCCTTTTCTGCATGGCTTCAACCACAACCTCTACGGTTATATGCCTTGTGCCGTTCTCGTCGGGCTCTGCTATCATGAATGCGGTCTCAAGGGTGTTCAGCGCACACCTTGCATCCCCGTTCGACCTGTCTGAGATAAAGTCCACAACCCCCTCATCCACCTCTGCCTTTATATTACCGAGTCCCCTTTCCCTGTCTGAGAGTGCCCTTTTCACGATGGTAGTGATATCATCCTTAGAAAGGGGCTCAAGTACAAGCACCTTGCACCTTGAAAGGAGGGGGGAGATTACCTCAAAGGATGGATTCTCTGTTGTCGCACCTATGAGCGTTATCGTACCATCCTCCACATGGGGCAGGAAGGCATCCTGCTGAGCCTTGTTGAACCTGTGTATCTCGTCCACAAAGAGGATGGTCCTCCTTCCCCTCCTGAGATTCTCCCTTGCCCTTCTTACCACATCCCTTACATCCTTTACACCAGAGAGCACAGCGGAGAACTCTATGAAATCCGCCCCGGACGACTCTGCTATGATACGTGCAATGGTGGTCTTGCCAGAGCCTGGTGGTCCCCACAGTATAAGGGAAGGGACATCCCCTGTTCTTATCACACGCTCAAGGAATCTGCCCTTACTGAGAAGATGTCTCTGTCCTGTGAACTCATCCACACCCCTTGGTCTCATCCTGTCCGCAAGGGGAGAGGAGGTAGGGAGGTCTTCAGTGGTGTGGTTGAAGAGGTCCATAAAGAGATATTACTATGTCGAGCCCCCGAGGGCAAGTACGTGGAGATTTCGAAATTTTGAGGTTGAAAAGGATTGTAATGTTATAATAAGATACAATACTTAATCGAGACCACAAAAATCCCGAAAGACCCTGGTCGGGGGCTGGATTGGACAGGGGATGGAGTTTTTTTAAAAAATCCGCTTTAGAGAGGGGTTCATATGGAAAGGACTGTAGACTTCAAAAAGATACTCTTCCCGACAGACTTTACCGAGCCATCGAAGGAAGCCCTCCAGTACGCCCTTTCTCTGGCAAGGAGGTATTCTGCAAGGCTATACGTTGTGCATGTAGTGAATTTCTCCGACGAGGCGGCAGGCTTTTACGTGCCCCACATATCCTTTGAAAGGCTCGATGAGGAGATGAAGCAGAGGGCAGAGGGGCTTCTCAAAAGTTTCTGCAAGGAGGGATTGAGGGAGTTTAAGGACTACGAGAGTGTACTCCTTGAGGGAGAACCGTACAAAGAGATAGTAAGGTTTGTGGAGAAGGAGAATATAGATATTATAGTCATGGTGAGTTACTGTAAGGAGGGACTGGACAGATTCCTTTTTGGAAGTACCACCGAACGTGTTATAAGAAAGACAGACTGCCCGGTCCTCATAGTCCATCCTTCCAAGTAGGGAAAAAAGGGATGTTATGTTCGGTATAGGGTTTACAGAGATACTGGTCATACTCGTGATAGCCCTTATTGCCATAGGTCCTGAAAAACTCCCCGAGATAGCCAAGGCACTGGGAAGGGCGTTCGGGGAGTTCAAGAAGGCAACGGATGATCTTAAAAAGTCGGTCGATGTGTCCACCACCATAGAGGAGATAAAACCAGAGGTGTCAGGCACATCGGACACCCCACCGCCTGACAGAGACCAGAAGGATGAGAAAAAGAGAGGGAGGACAGCGGGATAGTCCATGGTAAGGGATGAGAAAAGGATGCCCTTTACCGCGCACCTGAGCGAGCTCCGCCAGAGACTTATCATCTCCCTTATTGCGGTTGGTGTGGGGTTCGGAGTAAGTTATGCCTTTTCAGAGGAACTCTTCGATATCCTCAAAAAGCCCCTCATGCCTGCCCTTCCAGAAGGACATGAGTTCCTCGCCTTTACAGGGGTGGTGGAGCCGTTCTTTACCTATCTGAAGGTTGCGCTCGTCTCTGGTATCATACTTGCCAGCCCTGTGATACTGTACCAGACATGGTTGTTTGTTGCACCAGGACTCTACGAACACGAAAGGCGATGGTTTCTGCCAGTGGTGTTTGCATCGGTGGTGCTCTTTGGGCTTGGGGTGGTGTTTGCATACTTTGTGGTCTTCCCGGTGGGATTCAAGTATCTTTTGAGCTTTGCCAGCCCTGAGCTCAGACCTGTCCTCTCCATAGGGCTTTACTTCTCCCTTGCAACAAAACTCCTCATAGCCTTTGGGGTGGTCTTTCAGATGCCCCTGTTCATACTCGTTCTCACAAGGCTCGGGGTGGTGGATGCACCGATGCTCATATCGTACTGGAAGTACGCCCTGGTTATGGCTCTCGTGGTGGGTGCCCTCCTGACCCCGCCAGATGCCTTCAGTCAGTTCCTCATGGCAGGACCTATAATGATACTTTATGGAATAAGCGTTATAATAGCAAAGGTCTTCGCAAAGAAAAAGGAAGAGACAGTAGAGGAAGAGACAGAACAAAAAGAGGACTATTACGGATTCTAAGAAGGAAAAGCCCCTTTACCCCTTATTTTTCACCCTCTGGTAGAACACATAAAGGCAAACCTACAGGGTAAGCCCCCCTGCATGAAAAGGGTGGTTCACCCTTCGGTACTTTCCTTTCATCTGGTAGTTACGGATATATCTGGACTATGTTCGATGCCTGAAGCCCCTTTTCACCCTTTATGAGGGTGAACTCAAAGATATGTTCTCTGCTCGGCAGTTGCAGGAGGTCTATGGAGGGGTCGAAGTTCGATTCATGGGCAAAGGCTGTGGAGTAGGGAGAGTCCGCCCTTCTGGTGTCTGTTATCCATAGTCCAGGACCTATACGTACAAGGTATCGCATGAACCCGAAGTTCTTTGAATGGTTGTAGGTGTAGCATATACCCCTTACCCTTGAACCCACATCCCCCCAGCTCTTTTTGGGATCGCCACTGTCAACGGGCAGAAGATTGGGTATAAGGTAGCCTGACATGAAGAGGTCTACCTCCCGTTTGAGTATGGATGATACGTTCTGGAAGGCAACTGCCTCCACCCTGCAACCCCTGTTCTGGAGAGCCCTTACAACCTGCACGAAATCACCGTCCCCTGTGGCAAGGAGTACCCTGTCGAGGTTCTCTGACTGCAAAAGTGCATCTACAGCCATATCGAGATCTGCGTTAGCCTTGCCGAAGCGGTTGCCCGTATCGTCCGTGTACCATGTAACGGTCTTTTCTATGACCTTGTAGCCGAAGTCCCTGAGGGTGGAATAAAAATTGAGTGTTCTGTCCCTGTAATCATAATCCACCCGTGCCCTTTCCTCGTCATAGGCAACATAGGCATTGAGCCTTATGGGTTCACCGTTGTCCCTGCAGGCAAAGTCCCTCAGTATATCGAACCTCATGCCATACCCGCCGTTACGGGCGATGTTTACCACGTCTATATAGAGACCTACCTTCTGCGTTCTTCCCTTTGTCATCCCTGTTTCCTCTATATGTCAAGGTTTTCCACCTCAAGGGCGTGCTTTTCTATGAACTCCCTTCTTGCCTCCACCTGATCGCCCATGAGTTTGGTGAATATCTCCTCTGCCTCCACCTCGTCCTCTATCCTCACCTGTCTGAGCCGTCTTCTCTCAGGGTCCATGGTGGTCTCCCAGAGCTGATCCGGGTTCATCTCTCCGAGTCCCTTGTATCTCTGTATGGTAAGACCCTTTTTGCCGATATCGAGCACCCTGTCCATGAGGTCTTTAAGTGTGCGCACCTCTTCCTTATGGTCCCTGTCCTCGATTATGAAGGGTGGACCACCAAAGTTCCTGAGTTCCCTGCCCAGGTTCTTCAGTTCCTGGAACTCTGCGGATGATACAAACTCCGCATCTATGACCGTCTCCACAGGTGCACCATTCGGCCTGGATACACACCTCATGGTAAATGTACCGTGTTCTGGGTCCTTCTCTGTGGAAAACTCCACAGGGAATATATCAGGGTGGAATGCCCTGAGATAGGTCTTGAGATTGTCGAAGAGATTTACAGTGGCTCTCTGGCTCTTGAGCGTATCCACACTTATGTTATCAAGGGCAAGGGCACCTATTATGCTGGTATCCATACCGCGCCTTCCCATCCTTGTGAGTATACGCTGGAACCTTGCGGTCTTCTTGAGGAGCTCCATAAGCTCCCTGCCCTTTATCTGGGTCTTCTTCCCCCTGGGGTAGAGCGTGACCACTGCCTGTGCGGATTCGAATATGTATTCTTCCAGGGCGGACTCATCCTTTATGTATCTCTCCTCCTTACCCCTCTTTACCTTGAAAAGGGGTGGCTCCGCTATGTAGAGATAGCCGTTCTCCGCAAGGAATGGCATCTGCCTGTAGAAGAAGGTCAGAAGGAGGGTCCTTATATGCGAGCCATCCACGTCTGCATCTGTCATGATGATTATACGGTGGTATCTCAGTTTGTTGGGATCAAAATCCTCCTTTCCTATGCCACAGCCCAGGGCAGTTATCATCGTCCTTATCTCCTCGTTTGCCAGCACCTTGTCGAACCTTGCCTTTTCCACGTTGAGTATCTTCCCCCTGAGGGGCAGTACCGCCTGGAACTGCCTGTCCCTGCCCTGCTTTGCAGACCCCCCCGCAGAGTCTCCCTCCACGATAAAGAGCTCACTTAGCCTGGGGTTGGTCTCCTGACAGTCTGCAAGCTTCCCTGGCAGACTCGTACTGTCAAGGGCACCCTTTCTCCTTATAATCTCCTTCGCCTTTCTTGCAGCCTCACGCGCCCTTGCACCCTCTATGGCTTTCTGGACTATCTTCTTTGCAACAGAGGGATGCTCCTCAAGGAAGGTGGAGAGTTTTTCGTTTACTATACTCTTTACATACCCTTCTACCTCTGAGTTACCGAGCTTCGTCTTTGTCTGACCCTCGTACTGGGGATTGGGAAGCTTCACACTCACAACCGCTGTCAGTCCCTCCCTTACATCGTCTCCCTGGAGGGACTCCTTAAGATCCCTCAGAAGATTCCTTGAGGATGCGTAACTGTTTATCGTCCTTGTAAGTGCTGACTTGAACCCCACAAGATGGGTACCACCCTCGGTGGTGTTGATGTTGTTTGCATAGGAGAAGATGTTTTCGTTGTAGGCATCGCACCACTGGAGGGCTATCTCTATCTGGACATATTCCTTCTCTCCTGAGAAGTATATGACCCTGGGATGTACGGGGTTCTTGTTCCTGTTGAGAAACTCCACAAAGCTCGATATACCGCCTTTGTAGAGGAACTCATGGGACTTATCGGTTCTCTCGTCCTTTATGGTTATCTTTATCC
>WGFF01000106.1 GCA_015492355.1 Deltaproteobacteria bacterium | reverse complement strand
GTCGATGGCTGGGCGGTCATGGTAACCGCAAGGGACCTTCGTGTCCATGTAGGTAGACCACCTGATAAGGAAAACCTCCTCTGGGTGAGTACCCTTACCCTCCTGAACGTATCATTGGTTACATCGGACGGTGCAGAAAGGGGGAGCATAACGATGTTGAATGTAAGACTGTTTCCAGGGGTTATCTGGTAGAAGGTCGGAAAGTCCCTGCACGCACCCGAGAACTGTTTAAGTGCAAATGTTATGGAACCGTCCGAGACCCTGGAAACACACCATCCTTTTGGTGCAGTGGTTGCAGGGCTTATTATATATTTAGACGTGTCCACATCGAACCTTATCCTTCTTATACTCCTTATGGGACCGTTGTTCCTGACCGTCACAGGTATTACAGCACCAGGGTCTCCCATTGTAACCTCTGTCCCTGCAGGGACACTGAGAGAAAAGGTGTCAGACCATGCCAGATCAATAAGGAGGAGGTGCAGGATAACAGTGGTAAAGATATGGATTATCCTTGAGGTGTTTCTTTTCATGGTTCTCTCCTGAAGGCGATAAATACCTCTCTTATGGCGTTATTTACCCTTCCAAGTGAAATAATCGCCCTTGTCTTGTTCGATGACGAGAACCCTGGCTCATCAGGATGGGCTATCCTGAGCCTGTACGAATCCCCTGATGTGCCTACAACCCTGACCGTGTAGGTTATATTGGCGGGTGCTGAATCAGGTATCCTGTACCTTATCACCTCTGGTCTGTTAGTAGTGGAGCTGGCGATAAGATTGGCGCCGGCAAGGGGATTGGCACAGTCTATTCCACCTGCATCATAGAGTTCGAGATCAAAGTTGTTCGTAGAGGTCCACGAAAGGGTGATGTAGACCGTCCTTGCAGGGTTCTCACCCGTTGCCTCGATTGAGCTTGTAAACTCCTCACACTGATAGGTACTGGTAAGGGTTCCATCCCTGTTTTCGTACTGGAGTATCTCAACATCCACCGTACCATTGCCCACAGATCTATTGCTGTAACCATCGTTCCATAGCCAGTTTGTACCAACTGGTGTTCTCTTAAGATGTCCCATCGCAGCCTCTATCCCTGCCTCTGCAACATAGATGGCTCGCTGGGAGAGCACCTCCGCAGTGGGAGCCTCTATACCGGTGGTCAGAAGGGATACAAACACTACACCCATTACAGAAAGGAGCGCTATCAGGAATATTACCCCACCCACCCCTGCGCCCTTTTCACCGAAAGGGTCCATCATTCTTAACGGAAACTCCTTGGATGCACCTCTGTTTTGAAGTTCAGGGTGGTGGTACCCTTGAGCAGGGTAAGGTTTACCACAATGGTCCATATATCACCTACAGATGTAGCAGTAGTTCGGTCTGACTTGAGATACTCGAAGCTAAGGCTCGATACATTTCCACATAATATGTTCTCTGTATCTGTATCGCTTACACCCTGGCGGAGCTTTAGTGTGGTGCCATCGAGCCTGAATCCCCTTCCCTCATTAAAGATATTGTAGAACCTTATATCAGAGGATGTCATCTGTGTGATGTCAGATGAGGCGGGTGTGCATCTGTTTCCAACCTGTGTGCATCTTATGAGCCTGAGTTCCCTCGACAGTCTTTCGAGTGCAAGGGTACCCTCTCCCTCGAGCTCCCTGAGGATGTCTATATCGCCAAAGGACCTTGTTCCCTGATATATAAGTGCACCCACTGTTATGGATATGATACCCACAAGCACAATCACCATTAAGAGTTCAATAAGTGTAAAGCCTCTCCTGTTGAGATATGGAATATCCATGGAATACCCTGTCAATGATCCGAAACCACGGTTACAAGGTCTATAGAACCACCCTGCCAAGATACTGTTACCCTTACCCTCTTTGCCTTTATATCCGAATCAGAGCACTCAGGCATGGTGCCAGAGCTCGTATTTAGGTCTGACTCATCTACACAAAAGACCTCGACCTCCCTTGTAAAATTATCGAAGGGCGATGGCAGTGTGGCTGGAGCCTGAGACGTTATGGAGTCAAAGCCGTCTGCCTTGTTGAGTGCTATTATCTCTTCCATCTTCTCCTGTGCAAGGAATGCCGCCTGTGAAAGCAAGAACCCCTCGGAACCCCTGCCGATACCGGTAAAATACATGAGTATGCCAGAAGCGAGAATACCCAGCAGTACGATTATCATTATGGTCTCTATGAGTGTAAAGCCTCCTTCGCAAAACCTCTCCCTGTGCCCTGCCCTGCGGGTGAGGATGGAGGCTGACACCCCTTTTGAGGTCACTCTGATGATTTTTACTGCCTTGCGGTGCTGTGCCTTACTGTACATATACCCTCCCTGTAAAGGGTGTGACAGTTACTGTACTGCTCTCTCCACCCTTTGATACAGTTATGGTCTTTTCTGATGTAAGCCTGTTGCCGTCGCTGTCATAGGGTATGCCCATGTTATCGAATTCGAGCACACCAGAGACAGAACCGCCGAAATCAGCACTTATACTTATACCCGAGTATTCGCGGGTATTTTCAAGGTCCACACAGAAGTACTCATCCCCTGTATCAGGCTTTCTCGCACTCTCAACTATACCGTTCTCGTTGGGATTCTCTCCCCATGTACCATCGTTGTCCTGATCGTTTACTATGGTGTACTGATTAGCCCCGGTACAGTTGGTATCAGCGACGTTGAACCTTATCCTGTATCTGAACGTTGGATTTACCACACTCGGTGTGGTAAGTTTGTACCTCTGCATCGCAAGTGCCTGGGTGTAACGTATATCATCCGCTATCTTCCTTGCCATGGCTGAGACTGTTATACCTGTTCCACCCCTGAAGATAAGAGGGGATACGGTTATGGCGATTATACCCACAAGCACCACAACCATGATGAGTTCTATAAGGCTAAACCCACCCCTGCGAGAGACAGACCTTTCCATGGGTTCTATCCCGGGAGACGGAATGTTGTCCATTCCTTCAACCCTTTATGTGGATGTAGTATGCAACGAAGAAGAACAAAAGGCTCGCTATGATGAAAGAGAGTCCAACGCCTATCCTGTAGTCGAATGCCTTTTGTTCCAGATCCGCAATAAGTTTACTGCTCATCTCGTTGAGTGAACGAAGTTCCTCAGGGGCAAGGATGAAGAATATACCCGTTACCAGTGCGATTATACCTACGATAATAAAAAGGGTCATATTTTACCTCCTTGGTAGACTTTTTACTGAGGGAAAACC
>WGFF01000105.1 GCA_015492355.1 Deltaproteobacteria bacterium | reverse complement strand
TCCCTGAGGAGGGTCCTTTTCTTGAGTGTCCGTCTCCATACAGTACCGTCGTAGTAATCGAGGGCAGTTCCCCTGAAATACAGCCTTGGAGGCGGGGTCTCAAGCCCTGGCAGTTCCACCCTCATGACAACAGTAGGGTCCTTCTTCACAGCCCCTATACTGCCTATATCCACCTCTTCTGAAAACCCGCTCACCTTGACTGTATTGAGGGTCTTGGATTCAAAAAAACCCATGCCCATCCTGGGGATTACAAAGAAGAGTACAAGGGTGATGACCATTGAGAGTGCGGTTATGGCAATGGGCCCCATAAAGAACTGCACACCAAAAACCATCCGCGTGGTGTCATAGCGCAGTTGAGACCACTCCTCACAGTCCCTTTTGATGTTGAACATTATCATCGCCCATATAACACCCATGACAAAGAGTGAAAGGAGGAGAAAGAATACAGGGCTCACAGTGGATGCAGCAGCACCGAGGAGCTGGAAGAACACTATGGAGTAGATCATCAGATAGTCCCTGTTGGTCTTGAGATCGAAGAGTTTTGAGACAAGGAGTATGGTAAGAAACCTCGATGCGGCACCAACGAGGGTGCGTGAGATAAAGAGATAATCCACAATGAAAACCATAAAGACAACCACAGCAAATAGATTCCATACAACACCCGGTAGAACAATCCGCATACGTATATTGACTGCGAGGCTTAAGAGAATCAACAGTCCCATCAGCACAACGAACCCACTGCCTATCTCCTCAACGAGCATAACCGCCCCAATACCCATGAGAGCCATATAATAGGTTATGGCTACAATATAGGTCTGGATATTCATAGGCTTGTAACCTTTATCCTCGGCACCCCATCCCCTTTTTTAGGCTTGATGAATGCAAGTGTGTGGAGGACCCTGTAAAGATGGGCAGAGCCAGAGCCGGGCTGGATATAATTATCGAGGGTTTTAAGCCCCACCGGTATCCCCCTTCCTGTGAAATGGGCGATGAGGGATGCAACCTCATCCACCATCTCCTCGAACCTCGACCCATCCCCGTTGGAGAAGTTCTCGAAGGTAACGACCACCCTTTTTTCCACCTCATGTTCGAATTCCTTTTTCAGTACCTTCAGTGTCTTTGCTGTGGACTTCCAGTGTATGAACCTTGAATCATCCTGAGGGGTATAATCCGTAAGGCTATAGAGTTGTGTACCGGTACCCTTCCTTGCCTGTCCGTGTGTGCCTGTGAAGAGACTCGAAAGGAGGGTTTTGTCCCTTATGGCCCTTACATGTGGCAGGACAATAACCTTCTCTACACTATACTCTGTCTTCCCCTTGAGAAAGAGCCCGAAGGGAAACCTGGTCTGTATATCAAAACCCTCAAGAACCACCTCACCCCTTTTTTTGAATCTATACCTTGCCACCCTTGCTACCTCTTCAGCGTTCCTGAGCTTGACCACGTACAGACCATCTCCTTCAACCCCATCCAGCTTCCTCTCCCTGACAGTAAAGGAATAGGAAGGGAACAGGGTCTTTTCGTTTTTTATATATATCCTTACAGGTAGGGAGGTGTGTCTGAATACATGAACTGGCAGTACCCTTCTTACACGCACCCCTCTGAGGGTGGACTCTGACATTATACCTGAGATTATGATAAGGGAGAGCAGCATGGCAACCACAAGGTACAGGAGATTATTCCCTGTGTTTATGGCTGCAAGCCCTATAACAAAGAGTACACCTATGAACCACTTTCCTTCCTTGGTGATTACAAGCGTTCTGGGAAGTCTGAAAAGATGGGCCCCTTTCCTGTCTCTCTTATATCTCCTGCCGAGGAGTCTTCCTGTAACAATGGTAAGCCAGGGGAATGGTGCGGATATGATGGCTCTTATATTCATCCAGTGAAACTCCCTACCGCTTCCAGCAGGGTATCTATATAGAAAAGGATTCCTGTTCTTTACAACCCTTCATCACTGTGGCAAGACCACATCTGGGTTAAACAGGCACACTCACACCCTCCAGTACCTCCTCTATGAAGGTCTGGGTATTTATTATCTCCTCCTCTCCTGTATACTGACTGGGTATTATCCTGTGGGCAAATACAGGCACAGAAAGCCTCTTGATATCGTCTGGTATACAGTAGTCCCTGTACTGTACCAGTGCAAATGCCTGCGAGACCCTGTAAAGTGCCATACTGCCCCTCGGGCTTACTCCCAGCCTTATGTTCCTGTGATTCCTTGTTGCGGTTGCTATGGAGAGTATGTAGGATATGAGGTCTTCTTCGACCTTCACCCCTTCTACAAGTGCCTGCATTTCCAGCACATCCTCTGTTGTGATTACCGGGCTCAGGCTTTCAGGCATGAGTCTTTCAGGTGGAGACTGTATTATCTCCTTTTCATGGTCTGCATCAGGGTAGCCTATCCTTATTGCCATCGTGAATCTGTCGAGCTGGGATTCTGGAAGGGGAAAGGTGCCAGAATATTCGAGCGGGTTCTGTGTTGCAATGAGCATGAATGGCTTTGGCAGTGGATAGGTCTGCTTTTCGACAGACACCTGTCTGTCGTTCATCGCCTCGAGAAGGGCACTCTGTGTCTTCGGGGTGGTACGGTTTATCTCGTCCGCAAGTACGATATTGGCGAATATGGGACCGGGCTTGAACTCAAAACTCTGGGTCACCTGATTGTATATGGTTACACCTATGACATCGGATGGAAGGAGATCGCTTGTAAACTGTATCCTGTGGAACGAACAATTAATACTCCTTGCAAGACCATGGGCAAGGGTGGTCTTCCCCACACCTGGTACGTCCTCTATAAGGAGATGCCCCTTCGAGAGCAGGGTGGTTATGGCAAAGTCTATGACCTCTTCCTTCCCTTTTATAACCTTCTCAAGATTAGC
>WGFF01000104.1 GCA_015492355.1 Deltaproteobacteria bacterium | reverse complement strand
CTTAGCCCTCAATATCTCCATACTTCAGGTCCGATTTGATGACCCATTACCTAATTTATAAGGAAGGGAAACCCTCTAAGACCTCCCTCCCCTGCCAGCCTCTAAAATCCCCATAAGCCTATCCCCCTCTCATAACTGACCGTCTAAAGTAATCCCATCCTCTCCTGTTCTCAAGATGGAATCATGCAGGAAGAAATCTACTCTCAAGCCACCTTCTCAGTACCTTCCAGGGCTTGGAACGCACCTTGGACCATATCCACCTGTAGAATACACCAAAGCTCTCTTTACCGCGTATCACATCATAGAACCGGTACATTATCTCTGGTTCCTTCTCGATCATCCTGTACCACAGCCTTGGATGGTTGTACACAAGGTCACTCAACCTTTCTGCAGAGGTGAACTCAGGGTATATCTCACCCTTGAGCATCTCCCCGTATGTACTCAGATCAGGTGTGCCAGACTCGATGGCATCACCTATAACAGAAGATGCCATGGAGGCTGTCTTTATTGCATAATATATGCCCTCTCCAAGGAAGGGGTCTACAAGATGCCCTGTATCCCCTACGAGGGCTATCCTCCCCTTTACAGGCAATGGCATCTCCCCGTAGAAGGTGGGTACAGTCCATCCGACCCTCTCTCCTATACGGAGTCCCTTAAGGAGGGTGTGCCCACGTACAAGGGTATTGAAGAAATCCTTTATCCTTCCACCCACCTTGAGTGTATCACCTGCTATACCAACGGAAAGATACCTCTCTTTTGGAAATATCCATCCGTATCCATAGGGTACACTGCCAAAGTCTATAAAGAGCCTCCCATCTATTTCCATCCCAAGGTCTTCGCTTCTATAAGGGACTTCGGCGGTTACAGACACCGCTGACCTGCGTCTGTCCATGCCAAAGACCTTTCTACCCGTAATCCCCGATGCCCCGTCCGCACCTACGAGAAAAGAGCCCTTAAAGGTCCTGCCCTCATCACACTCTACCTCGACATACCCCTTCTTTTCGACCACATCCACGACCCTGAGACCCTCCACCACCTCTGCCCCCCTCTTCCTTGCCTGTTCAAGTAGATGGTGGTCGAACCTGTCCCGCATTATATTGTATCCCACCACCTCATCGGAGATAATATCCATCATTCTGGCACAGCGGTAGGTAAAGGTTGCACCGTATACCGTATGTTCTATAAGATGGGAGATGTCGAAATCAAGTAGTTCACCCACCTTGACCGATATACATCCACCGCAGGATTTATACCTGGGGAAACGAGCCATATCTATCCCCACAACCCTAAAACCCCTTCCCGCAAGATGGTAGAGCACAGTTGACCCTGCTGGACCAAGACCTATAACCACAGTATCGTATACCATCTCTCAGTCCATCTCCTTTTCCACACTGTATTCCATAATATCACACCAGAAGCCTGTCTTTGTAAGTGCCTCGCTCTCCCACCTGAGGAGTTTGAGATGATTCCTTTCCATATCGAGTAACTTAGTAAAAAGCATCCTTTCCTCCACACCTGTTGCCTGCTTGAGGAGTTTTGTATAGAACTCAACTGCCTTCTCCTCACTCTCCATGCCTATCTGCACCGCATGGAGGTCTGTCTGGTTTTTTTTGAGCCTTTCAAACAGCTCATTCTCCTTGGGGAATATGGGAAGCCCCCCCTTGCCCACTGTACTCTCCTTGAGCGCCCTCTCATAACTCATCCAGCCAGCCCCCTGCTTGATGGAATTGGCTATGGTGTAGATAACCTTTATGTGCTCGAGCTCCTCCAGTGCAAGATGCTTGAACAGGTTTTTACCTCGCTCGTCCTCGATGAGTTCAGAGGCAGAATTGTAAAACGCATGCCCTGCGATCTCTGTCCTGTAGGCTATACCGAGATCGTCTATTATTGACCTTGATGTATCGTTAGCCATAAGTCCTCCAGAATGCCTTGTAAGGATTATACCTTTCCTTCTTTACCTCCTCCCTGTATGTAAAAGGTATCTCCTTTACCTCCTGCCGGTATCCGTTCTTCCTGCCTTTTCCACCTCCTTTTTCTTCTCAAGCGCCTCCCCTCTTATCTTGTCCTCGCAGGCATGACAGATAACCGTCTCTGAAGGCTTGCCACATATAGAACAGACGTGCTCCTTTTCTTTTTTCTTCTTCTCCTCCATCTATTCTTCCCCCTCGAGAGATGTTTTTTCAAAGGGATTGTCTACCCTGCTGAGCTATCCTGCCAGTCTTTCTGCATCACCGGACTTGAGCACCATCGGTCTACTACAGCAGATCGGCTCAAAACTGCCACCGCCCTTTCGCACCACCATCACCTCGATACCGCACACAGGGCATACGTATATATCCCTCAACACACCTATCCTTACCATGGGCACGTTACAGCACACAGGTGCAAGTCTCCCTTCTCCGGACCTTATAACCGAGAGTTCCGCACCGCATACAGTGCACCTGTACACACTGCCAGCCCTATTTGTTGCCATCACCCTGCCCCTTTATCAGCCTCATCTCCTTACCACAGCACCTCGGTTCGATAACACCTATACCACCCTTTGTGACCATCACCATTGTACCACACCAGTCACATACATAGGCAGTGCCCACCTTTATGGTCCATGCCTCCTCCCACTCATCAACAGTCCATTCGTCAGTGGGAAGGTTGTCCTCCTTCATCACTCAACCCCTTTTCTGAGAATTACCCGAAGCCTTTAAGCCCGAAAATAAAACCCTGTCCCAAGAGACCATTAGAGCCTCTCTTTCATATCCCTTACCACGACCTCCCTGAGCCACCCGGACTCCACACCCTTGTACTGGATAAGCACCTTGAACACATCACCCACACCGCCTGGCATTATGAGTTCCTTTATACCGAGGTTGTGCCTGAGGCTATCTACCTCGCCCATATCAGGGCATTCTATCTCCACGAGTTCCTCAAGGGCACCGAGCCCTGTAAGGAAATACCTCTGGAGTGTAAACCCCCCGACCTCAAGCCCGCTCATCCTGCCAGCCCTTGCAAGGGATGTAAAATCCACATGGGTCGTTATATCCTGCATGCCGACCATCCTGTACGGGTCGTCGTTCATGGTATGCCTGAAGTAACACAGAAGATTGCCCTTCCTTCCAGCACAATAGAGTTCACGTGCAGGTAGCCCATAGTCAAAGGTTACAACAAACCCACTTTCAAGGATGGACCCAAACCTGCGCATAAGCCTTACTGCCTCAAGCCCTACCTCTGCTGTATCGCCCTCTCCAAGGGATATACCCATATCCTGAAAATACCCAGAAAGCTCGAATATTGAAAGACCGCCCTCCACATCTATCAACCTTCCCTCATCATCAAGCCCAACGTATATCTCCCTCAGTCCATCCCTCATCACAACCCTGTGAAAGGGAAGACTGTCGAAGAGCTCGTTGGAGATGATACATCCCCTGATGCCAGTACCTATCTCCTCTATGTCCCCATACCACCGGACCCTCTCTGTGGAATGACCGTGGAGTTTGCGGTTTTTTTCCACTATCCTGAGTTCCAGCGCCTTGAAAAGGTCAGGGTATCTTTCCTTTACCGTGTTGTATATCCCCAGTGAGAGCCATCCCCTGCCCGCTCCCACCTCCACTATATGGAATCTCCCCGGAAGCCCCATGGCTTGCCACATCCTGTGGATACATCCAGCAACAAGGGCAGGGAATACAGGGCTTATATCGAGATTGGTAATGTAGTCTCCCTTCTCAGCCCATCTCTCCTCTCTGGATGTATAGTAGCCACCGTCCTCCCAGTAAAGGGCTACATCCATGAACTCCGCAAAGGTGATCCTTCCCGTCTCCTTTATGCGCCTTTTTATCTCCCTTAATGCCCCGCTCTCAAAGGAACGGTTGCTCTCGGCTACACACTCAGGCATAGTCTACCTGTACAAAGGCATCCCTCGGTGCAAGACACACAGGGCAGACATCAGGTGGCTCATCACCCTCGAACAGGTAGCCACACTCGGTGCACCTCCATCTCTTGACACCATGGGAGGTGGTTATTTTCCTGCCAGAAGGGTCTTCCATATATCTGCATGCCCCTCCTCATCCTCGAGTATACCTTCGAGAAGACGCCTTGTTGTAACATCTCCGTATTTCTCGCAGAGCTTTATGTGCTCCTTGTACCGCTCTATTGCCTCGTACTCTGCCTGGAGGTCGTCCTTTATCATAGCCCTTATATCCCCTCCCCTTTTTACAGGAACGGGTTTCTGGACTGGAATACCACCAAGATAGGTTATCCTCTCTGCCAGTGCCTCTGCATGCTTCATCTCGTCTATAGCACTCTTCTTAAAGATATCCTTCACAGCGGCACTCTCCATACCCTCGACCTCGTAGTGATGTCCCATGTACTGCATTATTGCGCCAAGCTCATAAGCCCTGTCGAGGTTGAGGGCATCTATTATCTCCTTTCTTTCCTTCTTCTCTGCCATATCTGACCTCCTTCCTGAGCTTCAATTTTTGGATTCCATAGGATGCCTATTCTACCCCACTTTGTGATAGCCTTGCAATTAAAATTATCCTTTATGGAAAGGAAGGCTCTGTGAAAGATTCTGCAAAAATATCTAACTCAATTACCCCCTCGATTATGGAAGTGGGTTCTACTGGAAGAAAATCCTTTTGTAAAAGCCCGCACTTCAAGGCGGGGCTTCATATCTTCAGGGGGTTTCACCCCCTGAAACCCCCGGTTTTTCTCTGAGGTGGATACTGTCCATATAAAAGCAACTTCGTTGCTGCTTCAGGGGATTCCACCCCATGAAACCCCCAAAAGACCCTGTCCTATTGGAGATTAACCTGAACCAGGCTTTCAAAGGGGTAGAGCCACCCTGTATTTTTACGAAACCCGCCATTCATCCCCACCCACAGGGTGGGGCATTCTGGCAGACCTCGTCAAAAGATTCGCCTCAAACCACCTCCACATGCCTCAAAGGGTACAGCCCCCTGTGTCCTCAAGCCCACCATTCATCCCAGCCCAGAAGACGGTACATTCTGACAAGGTTCGTAAAAATAGCATCTGCCACCAATTATATACCACAATACAATCTTTGCCACAAGAATAAGGGGTTCCATGACGTGGATGTCCTGAAAATCCCCCTTTCGTATTCCCTTTATGATGTGTATGTTAGGTGTTACAATGTCCATCAAGGAAAAAAACAGACTGTGCCTTCGGTCCCCCAGAGGGGTATCAGGGGCTCTGATACCTACTCTATCATCCCTTTGAGCTCAGGGAAGGTATCTATGATGATTCCACATCCTGCCCCTTCGAGTTCTTCCCTGCCCCTGAAGCCGTAGGCAACACCCACCACATCGACCCCTGCAGCACATGCACTCTGACAGTCCACTGGACTGTCACCAACAAAGACCGCCCTGTCTGGCGGTATACCGAGACGATCCAGCACCTTTATCACAGGCTCTGGATGGGGCTTTTTATTCCCTACCGTGTCCCCACCCACCACAACATCGAAGAACCTCTCAAGACCGAGTCCCTCGATTATACCATGTGTAAGGGCTTCGGGCTTGTTTGTTACAACAGCCATGTGCTTTTTTCTGTCCCTGAAATACCTGAGTGTGTCCATGACCCCTGGATACAGCCTTGTTGCCACTATGAGATGACCACCGTAGTACTCAAGGAATTTCCTTCTCGCCTCTTCTATCCTTTCGTTACTTTCCTGTGGCATGAGCTTCTCAAGTAGGTTCTTAACACCCCAGCCTATGTGCTCCTTTATGCTCTCAAGGGGTCTTTCCCTGTATCCCATATACTCGAGTGTCCTGTTTGCAGACCAGGCGATATCATCGCTTGAGTCTATGAGTGTGCCGTCCAGATCGAATATAAGAAGGTCTTTTTTCATCTCTCCACCCGGTTTTTTCAGAAAGGTCTCTTTAATAATATACCATTGAGGATATGGATGCAAATTCATCTGTTAATTTTGCACGAAAAGGACCGGTAAGAATGGCTCCTTTTAAATTCTTATACACTGGACAACCCATGCATGTTTTGATAATATCATTTATGTATTCAACCCACCGGGATTTCAGGGCAAAATATGCGAAGAAGACCAGCAGTTGCAGATCAGTTCTATCCTGGCAACCCTTCTCTGCTTGAAAAAACAGTAAAGGGCTTCCTCGAAGATAGAAAGAAAAAAAGAGCCATTGCGGTCATCTCTCCGCACGCAGGGTATATATACTCTGGCAGGGTTGCAGGGGCTGTGTTCTCAGAGGTGGAGATACCGAATAGTGTGATACTCATAGGGCCGAACCATACAGGACTTGGAGAAAACGTTGCAGTAATGGCATCTGGGCGATGGGAGATGCCCTTTGGAGTGGTCGATATAAACGAGGGGCTTGCCAACAGGCTACTCGACCTCTCTCCCCTCTTTTCCAAAGACTCGACAGCCCATCGCATGGAGCATTCCCTCGAGGTACAGATCCCCTTTCTGTACTATATCAACCCCAATGTAACCATTGTTCCTATAACCATCATGCCACTCGGTTTTGAGAGATGTACTGAGATAGGCAGAGCCATTGCGGATGTTATAGGTGAGGCGGATGAGGATGTACTTATTGTTATAAGTTCTGATATGAATCACTACGAATCGGACAAGGTTACAAGGAGTAAAGACAGGATGGCAATAGAAAAGATCCTCAGGCTCGATGCACAGGGGCTTATGGAGGTAACATCGGAAAGAGACATAACCATGTGTGGCGTTGTGCCTGCTACCATCGGCATAATAGCATCGAAACTCCTCAAGGCAAGGGAAGCCTTCGTTGTAAGCTACGCAACATCAGCGGACGTAAGCGGTGATTACAACCATGTGGTGGGATATGCAGGAGTAATCATACGATAACATCTGGTATCGGAAGGATTGTAATGTAACCACATCCAGTTTGTGAGGGTAGGTAGTTCCTGTTTGAGTGATTGTGAGGCAACAGCATCAGTGTCCCTTGTCCCTTAAAGGGGTGGTCTGGAATAGCCTAAGAAATAATACCCTGAAGGATTAAGCTCTCCATGAGGGTGGGAAGGGGTTTTGTCCTCTTTGTTTTTGGTAATGGGTCATCAAATCGGACTGAATCATGTAGAT
>WGFF01000103.1 GCA_015492355.1 Deltaproteobacteria bacterium | reverse complement strand
GTCCGAAAAAGATACCCATTACCTTATTTTATCGCTTCGTTTCCTTAGAGATATGACCTCCCGAAGATTAATATATAGCCATGACACAGAGGTGTGTCAAGAGCTTTAAAGGGGTGCAGAGAAAAAAAATTTTAAATTTTCTTTTATTTTTTTAAAATCATGTGAATTTTTTGGGGGTTATACTTCAAAGTATATACCATGCATTAAAAAGTACGTGAAAATGCAGGATAGCCCTGTCTATTGTTGCAGGAATGTTTCATGGAAATGTGTATAGGATTGACCGCATCAATATTTTCTGATAATTTTACGTGCGGTAAGGCACGGTGGATTCAGGGTTGAAGTCTCATGGACAGCCCTTCCGGGATATTCTTTTTAGGTGGTCCTGCAAGATGAGTCCTTCCCATCTCCAGAGGTCTTTATCCCTGTATGATGAAAAAACTACCCGCAGGGAGGTCATCTCGTGGTGCCTGTACGACTTTGCCAATTCCTCCTATACGACCATCATCGTCACAGTAGCCTACAGCATATATTTTATAGGGGTCGTTGCGGATGGCATGAATGGCGAGAGGCTATGGGGATGGGGATACTCTGGCTCCATGCTCATTGTTGCACTCCTCTCCCCTGTACTCGGTGCCATGGCAGATTACGGGGGGCTCAAAAAGGGATTCCTCGTGGGTTTTACAATCCTCTGCATCTCTACAACGATGGCACTCTTCTTTGTGAGAAGGGGAGATGTGGTCATGGGGATGCTACTCTTTGCCCTGTCGAATATCGGATTCAACGGCGGGATGCATTTCTACAATTCATTCCTCATAGATATAACGACAAGGTCGAATATAGGACGGATATCTGGCTATGGATGGGCACTGGGATACTCTGGGGGACTGGTCTCCCTTCTTCTCGTCTATCCATTCATAAGGGATGGATTTGGTGATGGGAATCTATATTACTACAGATTGAGTTTTCCCCTTACAGGGGTGTTCTTTCTTGTAGCATCCATACCTTCCTTTCTCTTTCTCAAAGAGAGGTCATACAGCCACAGGACACACCATCTCGATTATATAAGGGGAGGGTTCAGGAGGCTCAGGGACACATTCAGGGAGATAGGAAGATTCACCGAACTTGTAAGGTATCTGTTCAGCTACCTTATCTATACGGATGGCATAAATACCGTTATAGTCTTCAGTGCCATATTTGCGAACAGGGTTCTGGGGTTCGATGCAGGGGAGGTCGTGGTGTATTTCATCATAACACAGGTCTCTGCTGGTCTCGGTGCATGGCTCCTTGCACCACTTACAGACAGGTTGGGTGCAAAGAAGCTCATATCCGTGACACTTGTTGTATGGATACTCGTTGTGATAGGGGCGTATATGGTGGAGACAAAGGAGGGATTCTATGGGATAGGCATCCTTGCTGGTAGTGTGCTCGGTGCGAACCAGTCAGCAAGCAGGGCACTCCTTGGGCTCCTCACACCCCAGGGAAGGAATGCAGAGTTCTTTGGATTCTTTGCAATGACCGGTAAATTTGCAGCTGTACTGGGTCCACTCCTCTACGGTGAGATAAGTACCCTTACAGGGGACCAGAGATATGCTGTGCTGTCACTGGTTATGTTCTTCGTTGTGGGGTTTGTTCTGCTCCAGATGGTGGATGAGGAAAGGGGAATGGCTGTGGCAAGGAGGTTCGAACAAGAGGAAAAGGACTGGTGAAAACGTCTCAGTACTTGGAGATGTTCATCTCCTCCATCTTTCCCGTGACCATGAATACCACCCTTTCTGCGATGTTGGTTACCCTGTCGGCAATCCTTTCAAGGTTGTGGGCAACCCATATAAGATAGGTGGCACCCTGTATGACCCTTGGATTCTCTATCATGAGAAGGAGTAATTCCCTGTATACCTGTTCGTACAGTGCATCCACCTCGTCATCCTCTGCGCATATCTTCCTTGCCATTTCTATATCCCTGTTTACAAAGGCAGTTATACATCTTTCGAGCATGGAAATACCCTTGTCAGCCATCCTTGGTACATCTATGAGTGGTTTTACAAGTTCGTCCTTGCCTATCATCAAGCTTATCTTCGCTATACCCTCTGCATGGTCTGCAATGCGTTCGAGGTCTGTTATGATGTTGATGATGGCTGTAAGGACCCTCAGGTCTCCTGCCATGGGTTGCTGGGTTGCAATGAGGAGTATGCACTTCTCCTCTATATCGAAACGCTTCCTGTTTATGATGAGATCATCCTGTATTATCTTCCGTGACCGTTCGATATCCCTCTCCCTGAGTGCTTCCACAGCCCCTGCTATAGCCTTCACAACCATACATGCCATCTCAACGAGATCGTCCTGTACCTCCTTGAGTGCCCTTGTGTATGCGTTCCTGACCATAAAAAGCCTCCTTTTTACTTTATCAGCCGAACCTGCCTGTAATGTAGTCCTCTGTAAGTTTGTTTGATGGGGCTGTAAAGACCTTGCGGGTTATATCGAACTCAACGAGTCTGCCCATCATGAAGAAACCTGTATAGTCTGATATCCTGGCTGCCTGCTGCATGTTGTGTGTAACTATAATGACGGTATAGTCCCTTTTCAGCTCGGTTATGAGGTCTTCTATCTTTCCTGTTGCCACAGGATCGAGTGCCGAACAGGGCTCATCGAAGAGTATCACCTCTGGACTTACGGCTATAGCCCTTGCTATGCAGAGCCTCTGCTGTTGACCACCTGAAAGGGTCAGGGCGTTCTGATGGAGATTGTCCTTTACCTCGTCCCACAACGCAGCCTTCCTGAGACTCCTTTCCACAGCCTCATCGAGTACACCCCTGTCCTTTATGCCGAATATCTCAAGACCATAGGTGATGTTCCTGTATATGCTCTTTGGAAAGGGATTGGGTTTTTGAAAGACCATGCCGATACGCCGTCTTATATCTATTGGATCTGACTCCCTGGAGTATATGTCCATATCCCTGTAAAGTATACTACCTTCCATACGGAAGTCTGGTATGAGATCGTTCATCCTGTTAAGACACCTGAGAAAGGTACTCTTTCCGCATCCTGATGGACCTATAAGTGCGGTTACACACCTTTCCTTTATTGCGAGGTTCACATCCCTGAGTATGTGTTTCTCACCGTACCAGGTATTCAAGCCTGATACAGAAAATACATCCTTTTCTACCACCTTATCCTCCTCTGAAACCTGTAACGAAGATATATAGCGATACTGTTAAGCAGTAACATTATGCACAGCAACACTATGATAGCACCTGCTGCATTTATTGCAAATGCCTTCTGCGGTCTTGAGACCCAGTTAAATATCTGTATGGGCAGTACGGTAAAGGGATCGAAGATGGTCTCTGGAAGGAAGGCAACGTAGGTGAGGGCACCTATGGTTATAAGGGGTGCGGTCTCTCCTATAGCCCTTGAAAGTGCAAGTATGGTGCCTGTAAGTATACCCGGCATAGCCGATGGAAGCACCTGTTTGTATATGGTCTGCCACCGTGTTGCACCAATGGCATAGGATGCCTCCCTTATGGAAAAGGGAATAGCCCTGAGCGCCTCTCTTGAGGATATTATTATTATGGGGAGGATAAGAAGGGTGAGTGTCAGGGCGCCTGAAAGGAGACTCCTCTCAAGGTCGAGTGTCCTCACGAATATACTCAGACCAAGAAGCCCATAGATTATCGACGGTACACCCGCAAGATTCGCTATGTTTATCTCTATAAGCCTTGATAGCCAGTTCTTTCGTGCGTATTCCTCAAGGTATATGGCTGCACCAACACCGAGGGGAAAAGAAAATAGTGCGGTAAGCCCCATTATCCATACCGTACCCACAAGGGCAGAGAGTATGCCAGCCCTCTCTGGCTTTCTCGATGGAAAACTGGTAAGGAAAGCAAGGTCTATCCTTCCAAGCCCATCCATGAGTATATCCACAATGAGAACAGATAGGAAGAGAAGCCCCGTAAAGGTGGCACCAAGGGCAATGATGAAAAAGACCATATCCCTTGTTCTGTTGGTCCTCACAGTGTCACCCATCACGTATATTCCTCCCTTAGTCTTTCCCTGAGCCAGTAGCTTATGATATTGAGCACAAGGGTGAATACAAAGAGTGTCATGCCAGCAGCAAACATGGTCTTGTACTCTATGGTACCTGCTGGGGTATCACCCAGGCTCACCTGTACTATGTATGCTGTTATGGTCTCCACTGACTCGAGCGGGTTGAGTGTGAGTCTTGGCATCTGTCCCGATGCAATGGTTACTATCATGGTCTCTCCTATAGCCCTGGATATGGCGAGCACAAAGGAACTCATAACACCGGAGAGTGCCGCTGGCAGAACCACCTTGAGAGATACCTGGAGCCTTGTAGCACCCAGTGCATAGGCACCCTCACGCAGGCTCTGTGGCACCGCACGCATGGCATCCTCGCTGAGGGAACTCACCATGGGTAGAATCATCACACCCATGACTATACCAGGACCGAGTGCATTGAAACCGCCGAGTTCGGGTATGAATCCCTGCAGAAAGGGGGTTACAAACAGAAGGGCAAAGTATCCATAAACAACCGTGGGTATGCCAGCGAGTATTTCGAGGATGGGTTTTAAAAAAGCCCTCAAACCCTCAGGTGCATATTCGCTGAGATAGATGGCACTCAGTAGACCAAGGGGAATGGCAACCATCATGGCTATAGAAGAGACAAGGAACGTACCGCAGAGAAGGGGCAGGATGCCGAAGTGTTTTTCGTAGAAAAGGGGCGTCCACTGTGTATCGGCTGTCT
>WGFF01000102.1 GCA_015492355.1 Deltaproteobacteria bacterium | reverse complement strand
TTCCCTCAAACTCCCTTCCCCAAAACTTTTAATCTAAAGTTTTTTGGGAAAGGGGGCAGGGGAAAACACTTTTTTACCAAAAAAGGGCGATAGCCCGGAGGGTTTTCCCCACAACAAAGATTCAGGTCCGATTTTGATGACCCATTACAATATAAGATGATTCCCTCAGAGGTCATCTCGCCCTATTTCCACTATCTTTCCCTCCTTTACGGTGAGGAGGAAGAGGTCCTTTATGGCATCGCCGTTGAAGTCAAAGTATATATCACCTGTTGCCCCTTCAAAGCCCCATATCTGGGCGAGTCTGTATCTTACCATCTCTCTGTCCGGTGTATTGTCGTATTCTTCGATGGCTGAGATGAGCATCATAACCGCATCGAATGCCTGTGCCTCGAGTATTCCTGGGTCTTCTCCGTACACCTTTCTGAATCTCTCAACGAATCTCTTTGTAGCGGGTCTCTGGCTATTCACAAAAAAGCCGTCCACAAACACAGCCCCTTCCACGTATTTACCTGCGAGCTGAACAAGCCTGGGGGAGTTCCAGCCGTTTGAACCGAGGAGGAGTACGTCCTTTATATTATAATAGTCGAGATAGGGTGCGATAATGCTTATGGTATCGTAGTAGTCTGGTATGAATATGGCATCCACCTCCACTGTAGGGGTGTACTCCCTTATGGTCCTCCTTCCCTCCCTGCGCTCCACCACCTCTATACCGAAGAGGTATTTTAATTCCTCCCCGAAGTCCTTTTTGCCTTCCTTGTAGGATATCTCCCTCACTATACTGCCCCCTCTGGAGGTGACCTCGTCTATGAACCTCTTGGCGAGTTCTGTCCCATAAGCATTCCTCGGGTAGAGTACCGCAAATCTCTTGTTTTCGAGCACCTTAAAGGCATATTCCACGATGGTCCTTGCCTGCTGTCTGGGGGTAAGGAAGTTCCTGAACACATATTCTCCCACCTGTGGCACCCCGTCTCTCTGGGAGAGGGTTATAATGGGTATACCCCTTTGCTGTGCCTCCCTTGCGGTATCCATCGCCACCAGGCTGAGAAGGGGTCCCACAATCCCTGCCACCTTTGGATTGCTCCATATCTCATCCACAGCCATGCGGATGGACTCACCAGAGGGCTCGATATTCCTCACATAGACCTCTGCCTTTTTCTCCCTCTCCTCGCCGAATACATCCGCAGCCAGAAGTATCCCCTTAAGCGTATTATCAGCAAACCTGGCATATTCACCTTTGAGAGACAGTACCACACCTATCCCCACTCCATCCTCATCGCCAGATTTGTAAAGGGAAGTAATGGAATCTATCTCCTTTAAGAGGAGTTCTGTCTTGACCTTGAGTTCAAGGGTGGAAAGATGGCTCGAAAGTACAGCCTCAAGCGCCTCCCTTGCGTCCTTGAGCCTGCCGTACCTGTACAGGCAGTAGCCAAGCCCGTAAAGGGCTTCTGCCTTGAATGGACTCGATGGAAAGTCCCTGACAAGGGACTGGTATGCCTTAAATGCCCTGTCAAAATGCTTTCTTTCAGTATATATATCACCGAGCTTGAGGAGTGCCTCGTCTGTAACATCCGCCCCTGGATAGGTGTCCACAAACTCCTCGAGCCGTTCGATTACACCTTCATCCACCCCCTTTACCTCTATGTCCTCGAATATCCTGGAGAGCACAGATCGGGCTACATTCTGGGACCAGAAGGATTCTCCCTGGACAGGTAAGGCAGAAGAGAGGATGAGGAAAAGACAGAAGAAGACCCTTTTCATCCGAAGATTTCCTTTACCTTCTCAAAGAAGTTCTTTTTCTGTGGCATGGTATCGTCTCCGCTTATCCGTGCAAACTCCTCGAGCAGTTCCCGTTGTCTTTTGGTGAGTCTGGTGGGGGTCTCTATCCTTACTATCACATGCTCGTCCCCCCGTCTTCCCGTATGCAACGATGGTATACCCTTTCCCTTGAGGCGGAACGCCCTGCCCGACTGTGTCCCTGGAGGGACCTTGAGTTTCACAGGTCCCTCAAGGGTGGGCACCTCTATCTCTGCACCGAGTGCAGCCTGGGGGAAACTTATGGGTATCTCGCATATAATATCATCGTTCTGTCTCTTGAAGATGGGATGAGCCCTTACATTGATGACGATGTACAGGTCTCCTGGAGGTCCTCCCCTCTCCCCGTAATCACCCTCACCAGAGAGCCTGAGCCTTGAACCTGTATCCACACCCTGTGGTATCCTTACTGTAACGGTATGGAGTCTTTTGACCCTGCCTGTGCCCGCACAGTTTGTGCATGGATTGGCTATCACAGTGCCCTGTCCACCGCACGTGGTACAGGGTCTTGAGATGGTAAAAAAACCCTGCTGGTATCTTATCTGTCCCCTGCCCTTGCACGTGGGACACCTCGATGGATAGGTGCCAGGTCTTGCCCCACTGCCATTGCACGTATCACAGGGAATTGTCCTGGGTATCTTTATGTCCTTTTCCGTGCCGAACGCTGCCTCTTCAAATGTTATCTCAAGGTCATACCTCAGGTCTGGACCACGTTCCTTTGTATATCTTCTCCTTGTACCGAAAAAGTCAGAGAATATGTCACTGAAAAGGTCGTTGAAGCTGGTCTCAAAATCCACATCCCTGAACCCTGGTCCACCGCCTACGTAACCAAAACGGTCGTACTGAGCCCTCTTTTCAGGGTCCTTCAGGGTCTCGTATGCCTCGTTTATGAGCTTAAACTTCTCCTCGCTCTCCTTATCGCCCTGACACCTGTCAGGATGATACTGCATGGCAAGCCTTCTGTAAGCCCTCTTTATCTCTTCATCGGTGGCATCCCTGTCAACACCGAGTATCTTGTAGTAGTCCTTCTCCTCCATGGAAAGATACGTATCCTCTCATGTTGAATCGTTCATGTATCTGTGTCACACCCTTTTTTCTCTTCCTTAAGGGGCTCCTTGGCGACCGCAACCAGTGAGGGTCTCAGGAGCTTCTTCTTGAGATAATAACCCCTCTGAAATTCCCTTATAACCGTTCCTGATTCATGCTCGCCTGTTTCCTCATGACTCAAGGCCTCGTGCCTTGAGGGGTCGAACCTCTCCCCGAGTGCCTCTATCCTGGTGAGTCCGAATCCCTCGAGTATGGAATGCATCTGTCCGAGTGTAAGCCTTACACCCTCCTTGAGGGATTCAAGGTCCTTTGTCTTGTCCGCGTGTTCAAGTGCCCTCTCAAGATTGTCCAGTACAGGGAGGAGACTCTTTATG